>NZ_BBTF01000001.1:0-238765 GCF_000876115.1 Acinetobacter sp. NBRC 110496 | reverse complement strand
CTTTTCTTAACGCTTTTACTCGCAACTTAGTTGCTCGTCTTGCGCAGCTAAAAAGCGTTGCTTTTCTTAACGCTGCTCAGGTTCGATCTGACATAGCAAAGGATGGCCTTGCGAACGGGCATAGTTATTCACTTGATTGGCTTTGGTCTCAGCAATATCCCGTGGGTAAATACCTGCTGTTCCTTTACCTTCGTAATGAACCGTAAGCATCACTTGACTGGCCTGATCAAAGTTCAGCCCAAAATAGCTTTGCAAAACTTCAATGACAAAATCCATTGGTGTGTAATCATCATTCATTAACACAACCGCATATAAGGGCGGGCGTTTTAACTCTGGCGGGGCAGTTTGTACCACTACCTCACCGTCATGATCCTCTTGCGAATCACTTAAACGTGGATTTAAGTGCCAATCGACATAACCTGATTGATGAAAAGAGTTTTTCACTTCACTTAAATTCATTTGGCGTTTGTATCTTCGCATATTGAGTTCTTAATCTAAAAAAATTATTGAGCATTCGCTTCTGCTTGCGGGATTTCTGATACAAAAGCTGAACTTACATCCACAGGCTTACCACGCTGCCAGCTAAAACGTTTGATTACAGGTGTACCCGATCCTGTCAAACGTACTTCAATGAATTGAGGTGTAAAACCTTTAGGCATTGTCCAACGCCCAGTCAAACGCTCAAAATCTTCAAAGTTAAAGTTTCTGTCTTCTAAAGGTACGACCAAAACTTCAGTATCTTTAATCAGACGTAATTCAACCGAACCAGATGCACGGCGTTTATTTGGGCTAACTTGAACAAGATCAATCTGATATTCAAATGCATTTTCAGGTAATGATTTAATCGCCATATTTTGTATGGTTAAACTGACACCACCACGCTGCCTCAAGATATCACGATAAATCGTATTCATTCCTTCAAACTGGGTTTTATCTGCATTGGCTTGGTTCACAGCCTTGAACAAGTCATCTGCATTACTCACAGCCATATCTCGCTCTTGAACAGCCGCATTCAAACTTTTGCTAACTGAATCTAAAGCGGTTTTTTGCTTCTGAACAACATCAACCAACTGCTCAGCATCTGCATCATATCCCACTACAGTTAAACCTTGACGGTGACCAACAGTATAACCAAGCATAAAACTGCTACCGATCAAAATCGTAGCGCCAATAATCAAAGGTAAATTCGTTTTTAAGAATTTATTTTTTTCAACGGAACTGTCTGGTGAAGTAGTCGGTTCAACGTTTTCCATCATCATCTCTATCGTTATGATCTGCATCAAAGCACACATTAAAATCGAAATTTAAATGTGTGTGAAGTAAAAAAGAGTTTTTTATGGTAATAAACCAATACCTTCCAAGCCTGCTGCTTCATCAAAACCAAACATTAAGTTCATATTTTGAACCGCCTGACCTGCTGCACCTTTCACCAAGTTATCTTGCGCAACCAGAATGATCAGTTTATTTGGTTGTGGGCGATAGAGAGCGATTCTGAGTTCATTGGCACCACGAACACTACGTGTTTCTGGTGAACTATTCGCAGGCATAACATCTACAAATCTTTCATTTTTATAAAAATCTTCATAATGAGTTTGTAAATCAATTTGCTGACCTTGCTCAGTTAAGTCCACATAAATTGTACTCAGCATACCGCGAATCATAGGCACTAAATGCGGAACAAAAATAAGCTGATCAAACTGTCCTTTTTGCCCAGAAATATTTTCCAGCGCTTCAACAATTTCTGGATGATGGCGATGCCCAGCAACACCATACGCTTTAAAATTATCAGCATTCTCACTGTAAATCATACCAAGGCTTGCTTTACGACCTGCACCAGATACGCCTGATTTTGCATCCACAATAATACTTTGTGTATTAATAAGCGGACTTGATGTTTTAAGTAATGGTGCCAGACCCAGTTGCACTGTGGTTGGATAGCATCCTGGATTACCAATAACTTGTGCTTGTTTGATTTTTTCGCGATTTAATTCAGTTAAACCATATACAGAATCTTTTAACATAGCTGGACAACTATGTTGCATACCATACCATTTTTCAAACTGGGCCAAGTTTTGTAAACGGAAATCAGCTGCAAGATCAATCACTTTAGTACCAGCAGCGACCAGTTTTTCTGCATGTTGCATTGCAACACCATGTGGAGTAGCAAAAAATACAACATCACATTGCGCTAATTGATCTAAATCCAGATCTGAAAACTCAAGTGTTGTATGTCCGCGTAAACTCGGAAACATATCTGCAACGCGCTTTCCTGCTTCTGTACGAGAAGTGAGAATACGAACCTGAACTTGTGAATGTCTTAACAAAAGACGTAATAGCTCAACCCCAGTGTATCCAGTTCCACCAACAATACCAACAGAAATCACGTGTGACACCTCAAGCGTTCATTTAGGTAAATAGTATGGCAGTTTGCCGAATTTTACACAATCTTCAAGTGCCTAACTTTTAAGAAAATAAAAATGTTATCTAGCCACATTAATCAGCCATAAGCCGACACATGAAGATCAATAACTACATTATATTTGAAGTGATTTTACCATTGGTCAAGAAATACTATTGAATCATTTCACTATTCGAATAGAATAAAAAAATTGCGGTAATAATAAATTTCATGGATGCAAAATTTTTTGGAGAGCTGGAATGCCTTCTTTGATGTCAAAACAAAGATTACATCATCATATCTGCTTAGGACTAAGCACCCTTCTACTCAGCTCTGCGTTAATTGGCTGTGGAAGTGGTGAAAGTAGTGCAAAAGTAGAAACAACACCAACAGTTACTGAACCCAAACCCAAAAGCTTCAATATCATTGCTGCAGTTGAAATGCGAGATGTTGTGCTTAGAATCTTTGATAATTTTGATAATACTCTTGTTCTGGAACAAAACTTAAGTACAACGTCAGACATTAATATCACTCTACCGCGTGTTCTAAATAAAGAACGGTTATACCGCATTGAGATCTCAACGACTCCGAATTCATTGGTGTTCGACTTTCAAAATAGTCAATATCAAAATGTTTCTATGACATTGCATAGTCTGGTTGAAGTCAATACCAATAGTCTTACGCAAACGATTTATATTAATCCAGGTTCAGAAGCAATTTATCAACGTGCCTTGGTTCGTTCTGGCTCTCTGCCAACAGATATCAATATCAACCCAACAAAAGTGAGTGCTTCTCAATTAAATCTGGCCACTGCCGATGTAAATTCAGCTTTAACTAGTGCGTTTTATCAATTAGATATCCCAAATCTAAGCTCTTCCTCTGTTCTAAAAATATTTTCCCCCCAAGATGCCACATTAAACCTGAATTCATACGTGAACACCTATCTCAGTTTTGGTTTTATTCAGCAATGGGCAAATCTTTATCCCAACAATAACTTTGCTGAATTTACCAAAAATCTGGCAGTAGATTTAAGAGACGGTTATCTTGATGCGAAAAAATTACGCGGCGATCAAAGTACGCTTACGTCATTAGTCACTGCAACTCCGGACAATATTGATCCCTCCAAGAACAATCTCTTATTCATTGCCGCAAATCAGAAAAATGCCAGAGACACGTTTGCTGCTTCATTAAAACAGGCAGTATTACAACTGGCCGATAGTTATCGTCAAGCAGCCTTAAACCCACAAGGTTATAGCTTCCTGCAACAAAAATCCTATGCTGGTAATGGCCCTATAAATAATACGGCAGATGCTTTCCGCGTTGTTGGTGCTGGTGATTACCGCCGTGCTGTTGGATTCTCTGATACAACTGAAACATGCAATGGCTCTATTTACCCGTGTAAACAAGGTATTACAGGAATTAATATTGTCAGTGCTAGCTTACCATCCATTGAATATTTGATTGGCAATTACAAAGACCCAAACAGTAACTGTCAACTTAATATCCGTGGTGATGGCCAGTTAGAGTTAGTAAAAGATGGGCAAACTTTTAGCTCAAAACTGGATGGTGATAGTACAGATAACTTGTTACAGGTTGATAAAGCCAATTCTGAATATTTATTAAATAGTAGCTCAACACAACCCAACAACAGTACGCTTCAGTATAATTTCATTCAATTAAGAATCAAGCAGAATCAAGTCCTCAGTGCAAGCGCAGGCTTGGATAGCCGTAAAGCCCCAGATCAACTCCAGACAACTCAATTACAATGTAATTTCTAATATCTACACGTTATTCAGGCTATGGAAGCTAAGCTTCATAGCCTGAATGAGCAATAAATTAAAGAAATTCAAAATATAATTTTAACCAAAATTTCACATTTAATTATTACTATCATTTTCAACTATTTTTCAAGTTGAAATCACGTGAAATTTAAACTATTACTTTTACCTGCTGTTATTTCTCTCTTGGTCGCTTGCGGCAATGATCACGACTCTTCTTCTAAGCAACCTCAACCAACACCACAACCGCCTCCAACCACAGAGCTGCCAACACCATCACCCAATACACAACTTGGTGAATTACTTGAAGCTGGCGCCAGTGGGGATATCCGTCAATTTGGTGGTGCAACCCGTTTAAAGAAAGAGCGAACACAAGCAATGAAAGATTCTTTAAGCGACAAAACTGTAAAAAATATCATTTTATTTATTGGAGATGGGACGAGCGATTCAGAAATCACTGCTGCACGTAATTATACGGAAGGTGCGGCTGGTTATTTTAAAGGCTTAGATGTATTACCATTCACAGGGAGTTATACAACCTATGCACTCGATAAAAATGGCAATATTGATTATGTAACAGATTCAGCCGCTTCTGCAACAGCATGGGCTTCAGGGATTAAAACCTATAATAATGCGCTCGGTTTAGATATCTACAAAAAGCATCATGCTACAATTTTAGAACTGGCCAAAAAAGCAGGATTTGCAACAGGTAATGTCACGACAACTGAATTGCAGGATGCCACACCTGCTGCTTTAGTTGCTCACATCAGTTCACGTAAATGCTATGGTCCAAATGAAACCTCAGCAAATTGTACCGATAGTGCGCTTGAAAATGGCGGTCTCGGTTCAATTACCGAACAACTTTTATCAGCCCGTGCAGATGTAACTTTAGGCGGTGGTAGAAAAAGTTTTTATCAAGTTGCTAAAGCAGGCCCTTTCCAAGGCAAAACATTACTTGAACGTGCCAAATTAGAAAACTATCGGATTGTTGAAGACCTTAACTCACTTAAAGCAGTCAATTTTGCTGATCAAAACCAACCTCTTCTAGGTTTATTTGCTGACGGTAATCTCCCTGTCATTTGGAGTGGCCCGAACACACAACTGAATGGTCATAAAAAAGAAGCGGAAAGCTGTAGAGACAATACTGCATTTACCACTTCAACTCCTCGTTTAGCACAAATGACCGAGAAAGCGCTTGAGCTCCTAAAACCCAATCCCAAAGGCTTCTTCTTACAAGTTGAAAGTGGTTCAATTGATAAACGGAACCATGCAGCAGATCCGTGTGGCCAAATTGGTGAAACTGTACAGCTGGATGAGGCTATTCAAGTTGCACTTAAATTCGCCAAAGCGTATGGTGACACCTTGATTATTGTTACTGGTGATCATGCACATACCAGCCAGATCATTCCAATTAAAGGTGAGAGCCCAGGTCAAACAGCAGCATTAAAAACCAAAGATGGTGTTGCAATGGCAATCAATTATGGCACAGCACCAGAAGGTTCAAGTCAACATCATACTGGATCCCAAGTGCGTATTGCTGCTTATGGACCTCGTGCTGCTAATGTATCAGGATTACTTGATCAAACAGATTTGTTCTTCATCATGAAAGATGCTTTAGGTATTCAATAATATTGAACATGTCTTTGAGCAACAGCCTCTCGTTAGGCTGTTGTTTTTTATATAATATGTTACTTTTAGTCTTATTAATTATTATCGCCTGCTATACTTTCAGCACATCTTTTATGCTGCTTATTTAATGCCTTTAAAACATCAAATCCCGACTTTACTTATCTATTCCAGATTGGTGCTGGGTTTTCTTATTGTTGCTGTCACCCTACTTCAGCCTAACTTCTATGCTATTTTTACCGTGATCTTTCTGACGCTCGGACTGCTGAGTGATATTTTTGATGGCATCATTGCCAGACGCCTAGGCATATCAAGCGAAAAATTACGCCGATTAGACTCTAACATTGACCAAGTTTTTTTTATTTGTGCAATTGCTTCAATTTATTTACAACAACCCGATTTTTTTAAACAATATTTCTGGCCCATCATTATTCTGACGCTATTTGAAGTTGCAATTTACCTTGTGAGTTTTATTAAGTTCCGTAAAGAAGTGGCCACCCATAGCCTCGGCGCAAAAATTTGGACCTTATTTCTCTTCGCTTTGTTGGTACAAGTCACGCTCACAGGACAAGGCCAAATTTTATTCTGGATCGTTTTTTGGTTAGGTGTTTTAACCCGAACTGAAATCATTGCCATCATTCTAGTCCTCAAACAATGGCAAAATGATGTTCCTAGCCTCAAACAAGCTTTACGTATCAGAAAAGGTTTAAGCGTCCAGCAGAATCGTCTTTTTAATGGTTAAACCATTTATATAGAACATTAATCTTTTTTAAAGTACCAAGCAGGCAATTGAATTTGTTTTAACTGCTTTCGATGCGCAAGATAACAGGGATCATGCTTTTCAACTTCACCCCAGAAAGCTGCACTATGATCAAAATGTTTGGTATGCGCTAACTCATGCACACAAACAGATCGTACAATATGTTCAGGCATAAGCACCAATGCAGCATTTAACATGATGTCGTGTTTGCAACTACAACTACCCCAACGCGTTTTCGGTCTCCGGATATTGCATTGCTGATATGACAGGCTGATTTGCTGACTCACTTGAGTCAAATATTCAGGTAAAAACTGCTTTGCATAAGCCAAGACAGCTGCCTGCAAAGCCTGCTCTGGCTGCCCATCATTTATCCAGACCAGATGCTGATCAAAATCAAATTTAAACAGAGGCCGCTGCTGTTGCAGGATAATTTGGAAAGGTTGCGAATGGAAAAATAGCGCTAATTGTTCAGGAAATACTGCAACCTGATTTAATTGCTGTTGTTGTTTAGCCCATGTCTCGACCAACCATTGTTCTGATTGATGCAAAAATTGCTGAATCTGTCGTTTACTACAGAATAAAGGAACGGTTAAACGAATACCTGTCGGCTCGACACGCAAGCGCAAATTTCTTGCTCTTGCATGCCGAACGACTTTAATGTCAGGTAATCGCGTTTCCAATGAAACAGATTGCATTACTGCGCTGTACGTTCTTCAATACCACTGTCAGTTGCAACAACTGCAATTGTTGCTGGATTCAATGCAAAAATACCATTGGTCACAACACCAGGAATATTATTCAAGGTTCTTTCTAGTTCAAGTGCATTTAAAATATTTAAATTAAAAACATCTAAAATCACATTGCCATTATCAGTCACCACACCTTCGCGATAAACTGGGTCACCACCTAAAGCCACAATCTTACGTGCTACTGCAGAACGTGCCATAGGAATCACTTCAACAGGAAGCGGAAAATCACGTCCTAATTGATCAACCCATTTTGAGTCATCCACGATACAGACGAATTTTTTCGCAATAGATGCAACAATTTTTTCACGGGTTAAGGCAGCACCACCACCTTTAATCATATGCATATGGCGATCGATTTCATCTGCACCATCTACATAAGCATCCAAGCCACCGACCGAGTTCATATCTACAACTTCGATACCCAACTTCTTTAAACGCTCAGCAGTTGCATTTGAACTGGCAACAGCCGCTTCTAATTGCAATTCAGGCAATAAATCAATTAAAAAATTAACGGTACTTCCTGTTCCTACGCCCAAAATGCCGCCTTTAGGCAAATGTTTCAAAGCTGCTTTGGCGGCAGCTTGTTTTTTTTCATCTTGGCTTGCATATAGACTCATGACTTCACTCAACTATTTTGACATTTGCTATAAAAAACAGCGCAAATGCACGGGGGTTTGCTACAATGATTGTCTATTTTAAACTGTTATAGGGAAGATGAACATGCTGTCTCGTGTGGTACGACAAATTTTACAAGCAACGGTTTATGATGTTGCAATTGAAACACCGCTTGAAGCAGCTCCACGAATTAGTCAAAGAATTAATAATAACATTCGATTTAAGCGTGAAGATTTACAACCTGTATTCTCTTTTAAGCTACGCGGTGCGTACAACCGCATTAGCCAACTTCCTAAAGATCAACTCGAGCGTGGTGTAATTTGTGCATCTGCGGGTAACCATGCACAAGGCGTTGCATTATCTGGGAAGAAACTGGGTATTCACGCTATTATTGTGATGCCAAGCACGACACCGGACATTAAAGTCCAAGCGGTGAAAAGCTTGGGTGGTCAAGTGGTACTGCATGGCGATAGCTTCGATGTTGCCAACAAATATGCGAAACAACGTGCCGAAGATGAAGGTTTGGTTTTTATTCCGCCTTATGACGATGAATTGGTTATTGCAGGTCAAGGAACCATCGCCAATGAATTAATCCGTCAATGGCGCGATGTTGAATACGTTTTTGTTGCCGTTGGTGGTGGAGGTCTGATCGCAGGCGTCGCAGCGTATTTGGGTGAAGTGGCTCCACATGTCAAAGTGATTGGAGTTGAATACGAAGAATCTGCTTGTTTAAAAGCAGCACTTGAAGTCAATGAACGTGTCGTGTTACAGCATGTCGGTTTATTTGCAGATGGTACCGCAGTCGCACAAATTGGCGAATTACCTTTCGACATCATTCGCTTACGTAAATCAGATAATTCAGGCCCTATTGTTGATCCTGAGATCGTAACCGTCAATACCGATGAAATCTGTGCAGCGATCAAAGACACCTTTGATGAAAATCGCAGTATCGTTGAACCATCAGGTGCGATGGCCTTGGCTGGGATCAAAAAATATGTCGCTGAGCATCAACTAACAGGCAAAAATATGGTGTCCATTGTTTGTGGCGCCAACATGAACTTTGACCGCCTACGTTATATTGCGGAGCGTACTGAGCTTGGTGAACGTCGTGAAGCCATTTATGCAGTGACAATTCCTGAGCAAAAAGGTGCTTTCTTAAACTTCTGTCGAGCACTTCAAGGTCGCAATATTACAGAATTTAACTATCGCGCCAGTCATAGTAACCTTGCACAAGTCTTTGTCGGGATTAGTCTCAAAGGTGGTGAAACCGAACGACATGAAATTCATGAAATACTGAAACAACAATATGAAGTAGATGATCTCTCTGATGATGAAGTCGCCAAACTGCATATTCGCTACCTCATTGGTGGTCATGCCAATATTGAAAATGAGCGTTTGTTCCGTGTCGAGTTCCCTGAACGTCCAGGTGCACTGCTTACTTTCTTGGAGCGCTTAGGCCCTACACACAATATTACCCTGTTCCATTACCGCAATCATGGTGCAGCTGAAGGTCGCGTTCTGGTCGGACTAGAAGCAACTGATGCGAAACAGAATCCAGATGGTTTGGTCGAAACCTTGGAGAAAATCACCTATCCATATGCTGAGATCAGCGACAATATTGGATATCAGCGCTTTCTTAAATAAAATACGATAAAATAAAGCCGATGAAGATGTCGGCTTTATTTTTAATTGATGATTTTGATGTTCTCCATACTGCTGCAAACAAAATCATTACAAATAGAAAATTATTACAACTTAAAATAGATAAAAACAGATTTTTATCATTTAGTTAAGGACAGTTATGGCACAGTTTGCAGTCATTGGTTTAGGTAGTTTTGGGGCAACTGTTGCATTGGAACTCACCAAACTTAATCATGACGTCATTGGACTTGATACCCTCAAACGCAATGTCGAAAATTTGGCTGATCGGATTACCCATGCAGTAATTGCCGATGCCACCGATGAACATGTTTTGGAAGAACTGAATATCCAGAATTGTGATGCAGTTGTGGTTGCCATTGGTGAAGATATTGAAGCCAGTATTCTATGTGTTTTAAATCTAAAGAATCTTGGCGTTGAAAAAATTTTGGTCAAAGCCAAGACCAAGGCTCATCACACCATCCTTTCTCATTTAAATGTCAGTAAAATTATACATCCTGAAGAAGATATGGGCGTTCGTGTAGCGCAAGCCTTAAATTATCCAATGGTGAGTCGTTATATGGCACTGGATGATGATCACTATATTGTAAAAGTCCCTGTTAATGAAAAACTCAACCAAGTCAATTTATCAGGCATCTTAAAACAAGAACCGAATATCAAATTGTTATTACTCAAGAGAGATCAACAGATTCTCTATGAAACAGATGCCAATTTCACGCTAAAAACGGATGATGTTCTGATTCTAGAAGGCTCTCTCAGTCATCTTAGAAAACTTTCAGGATGCTTTGTATAATATGGCATTTAAAATAAACCCCCAGAAGACATTTAACCTAAGCCCACCTTCTTTGCTCGCGATTGGTTTTTTGAGTTTTATTATTATTGGTACAATTTTACTTAAACTTCCCATCGCAAATAAAGGCAATGTCAGCTGGATGGATGCTCTGTTTACAGCTACTTCAGCTGTAACTATTACTGGTTTATCCGTAGTAAACCTGAATGATTCTTTCAATCATTTTGGACAGTTCATTATTTTATTACTGATTCAGTCGGGTGGCTTGGGCTTTATGACCTTTGCCATTTTAGCTGCACTAAGTTTAGCCCCCAAATTGGGTCTGAAACAGCAAATGATGGCCCAAGATAGCCTAGGACAAACCAGCCTGTCTAAAGTTACTTTTGTTGCCAAAGGCGTAGTACTCTATACCCTGTTCTTTGAACTGATTGGGGTCATTATTCTGACCGCCTCCTTTGCCCCCATCTATGGTTTTGCTCGAGGATTGTACTATGCCGTCTTTTATAGTGTCTCGGCCTTCAATAACGCTGGGTTTTCATTATTTGAAAACAGCCTCATCAGCTTTCAAAGTCATTATCTGATTTGTTTAACCATCAGCATTCTATATACATTGGGCGGGATTGGCTTTTTAGTCTTGATCGATGTAAAACAAAATAAGCGTTGGAGCAAACTGACACCAAACAGCAAATTAATCCTGAGTACTATCGCAATTTTAAATCTGGTCGCTTTTGTACTCATCTGGCTTTTGGAGTCAAATAACCCTCTTACACTCGGCTCAATGAGTTTAGGTGAACAGGCCATGAATGCCTGGTTTCAGGCCACCGTACCGCGCTCCTCTGGATTTAATACCATCGACACCGGCTCGATGGAACACAGCACCGCCTTACTGACTATGCTTTTAATGTTCATTGGTGGTGGTTCACTCAGTACTGCTGGCGGGATTAAGGTTGGTACTTTCGTCATTCTATTGCTGTGTGTAATTTCTTTTTTAAGGCGCAATGAAGAAATTCGTATTTTTAATCACTCCGTCTCTCAAGAAACGACATATAAAGCACTTGCTGTTGCAGCGATTACCGGTATGTTGGTCTTTGTAGGTTGCTTTATTCTTTTTCTGCTTGAACCCAAGCTCGATGTACTCGATCTGATGTTTGAAGTGGTGTCTGCTGCCTGTACAGTTGGCCTGTCACGTGGCGTAACAGGCCAACTGCATGACGGTAGCCTATTTGTCCTAAGCCTACTAATGTTTACAGGTCGATTAGGACCACTGACACTGGCCTATTTAATTGCGACCCCCAAAAAGAGTCGCTTAAAACATGCCAATGCCAATATTCAAATCGGATGATGATCTAGCGGTTGCTCAATCACTATCGCTTGTCGACAAATACCTTCGGCTTGGCGTTGCTGCTCAAACTGGGCTTTAGACATCACATCAAAATGATCACAGAAACTAATCTCCTGTTTATCAATTGAATAAATCAGAGATTGGTTTCCAATGCCCTGTAAAGTGTCATAAAACATAATAACAAAGTTACCCTCTTCAAAAGCCTGCTGAATTCCGGCATAAGCTAAAGCCGCATTCACCGGAATCTGCAAAGCTTGTGCATCGAGATAACTCTGCTTTTCATTTTCATCAATATAGGGATCGGGATCTGTATAAAAAGACACATTAAAGCCCAGTCTTTTCAACGCCACAGCCAAAGCAATGGTAAAGGTTCCCTCTTTTCGATCATGGCGACATAGTTGGATCAGGTCAGCAATATCAATATGGCTATGATATTGCTTTAAGATTAACCACGTTGCAAATACCCCACAATTTGCTTCAAGCTGTAATAAAGGTTCTGGAATATTTAAACTCATTTAGTACCAATTCATTAATGAGACACCCAAGCCGACATAGGTTGCTCGGTGGTTATAATCAATCAGACTTTCGCCATAGCCATCAAATATTTGTAAATGACCACGCAATTTATCTTTAATAGGAAAAGCCCAGTCAAACTGCACTGCACCATGCGAACGATCGCCACCTTTTAATGAATGGCGCAGCATCAAGGAAAAGTCGTTATCACCTTTACGATAGAATGCAGTTAAATCACCACGACCAATATAATCCTTAATATCTGGATTATTATCATCTTTGGCTTCTTCCTCTATGCGGTACCAAGGGCGAACCATCAAGGCAAAATTATCTTTCTCGAAACCTAGATTAAAAATCACTCGGTTCCAGCTACGAGAGAGTGGATCTGAACGTCCATTAGATTGATGGTTCAATGTCACACCAAGCAAACGTGCATTCAGACCTAAAATTTCATAATTGGTTCGAAACATCAAACTTGCTTCAGGCTCATAATTAGTCTCACGGAACGGGCGAGATTCTTTCGAATTATACACCTGCCAACGTGAAGACTGAGTATAACCCAACCAAAGATCACCATTGTCACCAAAGATATTTTCCCAAGCTTTGGTCTTGAACGAAAGCTGAAATTTAGCCTCACTTGAGGTGAGATCCTGCTTTTGTTTTACCGTGTTTTCAGGATTTGGACTACTTGGAAACTCATTTTTATCGCTAGTCCAAAATACTGGCAGCAAGTAAACTGGTTGATACGCACGGATATTCCAGACACCCAGTTTACTCTCCTCTGAAAGCTCCCAACGACGATCTAACAAAGACACATTCGGATCAAATTTAGGTGCTGCCCCTAAAATATTTAAATCACTGACCTTTTGCACCACTTTATCTTTAAAAGACTCAGGCTTGGCTTTTTCATTTGCTTCAGCCGCAGGCATCGCTGCTGCAAGCATAGGTGCAGCATCCGTCTGCACTTGTGTTGGGATAATGGTCGGTGCTTTAAAAAGACTATCATAACAAGCCAAACGTTCAGCATTTGCTGCCAGAGCTACACACGCATCTACGGTGGCTGGACTTGTTGGTGCTGTTGATTGCGCATGTGCTAACGCTGTCGTTAAAGAGCCGAGTATCGCGAGGATACTCAGCTCCAAATGACTACGTTCAAAAGACTTGAACGCCATACATTTCTCCGATTTTTATTTTATTAATTAACTTGCTGGATATTAAATCCAAGTTTCTGCAATTCTTCACGTTTCGCAAATGGCGCAACCACTGCTTTTACAGGTTTTTGAGCCAATAAATATTGCTTCGCCACACGCTGTATATCCTCTAGGTTGACGTTCAATAAACGTTCACGCAAAATTTTACGGAATTTCGGCGTGCGTGAATGCAACAATGCATAACATGCGGTAATTGCTTCCCCTGCCGGTGAACCTGGCTTATCCATACTTGCAACCAAACCAAGAATTGCTTCTTCTAATTGATGTGGTTGTTGTTCAGTATTTAATAACCACTGTACACTGGCTTCAAAATCATTAAATGTTTCCGCTAAACGTGGATCACGGTAGCTGTAGAAACGGAATGAACACGCATTTCCATCATAACTTGCGCCACCACCATAAGCACCACCTTTTTCACGAATGGCACTATGTAAAAAACCATTACGCAAGTAAGCCGCCAATACCATCAAGGGAGTTGCATCTGGATGTGCAACATCAACCGCTTGATAAGCAGAAGAACAGAATTGAACATTGGCCTGAATCAACCATGCTTCATCGTCATTGGTATTGACTTGATCCACTTGTGTCAAAGTCACAGGAGCTTGATCAACCGCTAACTTATCCCAGACATTTTGGACTTCTTCAACCAAACGATCCGATTGATGCTCTTCACACACCAACAAGAACTGTTTTGGCGCTTGCATTAACTTGCGGTGAATCGCCTGTAATTCAGTAATCAATGCTTGATAAGCTGTATCATCTTGATCAATCTTGTTCACCAAGTCTGTAAGCCAATTTAGCGCGCCTAAACCTGTATTATGATAATCACGGCGAGCCAATGCACTCATTTGACGAGATGCAGCCTGCATGGCATAGCTATGACCAGAACCGGATAAACGTGACTGCCAACGGGTCTTACGTTGTTGTAACAACTCGATAATACGATCTTTTTCATCAAAACGAAGCTGCTCAAAAGCAAGTTTAAGCAGTTGAATTGCATCCAACTTTTGTGTCAAAGATTTCGTTGTTAAGGTTAACCATGCACTGATACGGTCTTTATCATCCACCTTACTGCGTAAAGATGCTCCCATACCCAGACCACCGCTGACAGCCGTTTGGATTTGTTGCAATTGAAGATAGTCGTATTCACCAGCACCTACTTCGCCCATCAGAATTGAAAGCAAATTAAAGTAAGGCGATTGTACGATTTCATCAGGAATCTGAATCAGCACCTGTTGATAGTAAATCCCATTGGTACCCGCATGATAAAGATTCAACGGCGTATCTAAACCATTGCAGATAATTTCGCGCAATTGCCCTTGTACAATCTGCAATTCTGCTGGGATATCTTCCAAACCGACTTTTGGTAACAACTCAAGATCGTCTGGCGTATCTTGACGCTTTTTCAAAGCTTCTGTTTTTTCCTGAATTTCAACTTTCTGAAGCTCAGTCAAATTGGCCGTAATCTCAGCCAAACGCGCCTGCTCAGCTTGCTGTTCTTTGACTGATTTGGTTGCATCTGGCACCAAGGTCATTTGCACACGATGCGGGTTATCCAATAAATGTGTTTGAATTAAATTTGACAACCACATTGGGTCTTTGAGCTCTTCTTTAACTTGCTCAATTGCAGAGTCCACATCCCAAACATGAATTGGATCATTATGATGGATGGCACTGCCTAAACCGTTCAAGATCAGGCTCAGACCATACGGTGTACCATCACCATTAATTTCACGTTGATGCAATTCGATCTGATGAAGAATGGCATCCACCAGATCGGTATCAACTGGTTTAGCTGCAACGTCTGTTAAAATGCTTAAAACACCTTGTTTAAAGGTATCGGCATGTTCTGCATTTGAACCTTGTACGCCACAATAGAACGTCATTTCAAAGTTGCTGTCATCAACCCCCATCAGTGGGCCTGTTGATTGTGCATAACCACAGGTTTCTAAATACTGGCGTAAAGGTGAAGCAGAGTTTTCCAATAAAATACCTTCAACCAGACGCATACCTAAGCGTAGTTTAATATCACTGGTTTCTGGCAATAACCAAGACATCACATGATAGGTTTTATCTTTTAGGTCTTCGCTATCCACTGCATAGCTTTCCGTCACTTCCACGGGTGCTGTCAAACGCTTTTCTGGCGTTGAGTACAAGGTTGTACCTTGTGAGAATTTATGTAGAGCTAATCTTTCAAATTGCTCTTGCAGATCATAAGCACTCTGATTACCGAAAGTCATAAACACCGCATTACTTGGATGATAATGGGTTTTATAAAAGTCGACGAGTTGTTCATAACTTAAATCAGGAATGTCTTTTGGATCACCACCAGAATTATAGTGATAGGTCGTCTCAGGGAATAAATGATGCGCTAACTGGTGATACAACTGATCTGTTGGGGAGCTCATCGCGCCCTTCATTTCATTGAACACCACCCCTTTGTAAACGGCTTGATCGTTTTCCAGTTCAATACGAATACCTTCTTGCGCAAAATCTAAGGGATTCAGATTTGCAGCAAAAGCGGCATCTAAATACACCGACAATAGGTTCTGAAAGTCTTTTTTATTCTGCGTTGCAAATGGATACGCCGTCCAGTCTGCTGCCGTAAAAGCATTCATAAACGTATTTAAAGAACGACGAATCATTAAAAAGAAGGGATCACGTACTGGGAACTTTTCAGAACCACATAGCGCCGTGTGCTCTAAAATATGTGCAATTCCTTTTGAATCCATCGGTTGGGTTCTAAAAGCCACCAAGAACACATTTTCGTCATGGCTTGTGGCTAAGTGGTAGTGAACTGCACCAGTCACTTTGTGCTTATATTCTAAAACTTGAATATCGAGTGCTTCTACATGGTGTTGACGTAATAGCTGAAACGCGGGATGAGTTGTTTGGGTAATGCTTTCAGTAACATCTACAGTCATGTGATCTCCAATTTGTCTCTATTAAATTCATTACAATTGATTATAGAGAGTCTACCGAAGAATACGTATCGATATCCATGTAAATTACTCTATTTTTGTAGAAAAAAGCAGCGCCCAAGCCCAAACAGTGTTTTAGCAAATTTTATAGAAATTACTGCGCACTAGCACAAAGGCCGATTCCCCGACTGTGATAAAAATGAGCCGTCTATATCGTATCCGTGAATCAGTTCATCATACCAAAAATAAATCTGTGCTATTGTTCGTTCCAATCGAATAAACACATGCCAGCGCTTTTACAGCGCTACACTAGATGGAACTTGAAGCGGCATATCTTAAATTCTGAATATCGAATCAGAATATCAATTTGCGTAAGAATTCCAGACTTCTTTTAATTTTAAATAGATATTGCTCCGCGACATTACCTCATTTCAAGATTGTGCAACGGTTTGCTGAATTTTCTTCAACAACCTACTGTAATCCGTAGCATTCGTGTAAACTTTACTTTTTGATTTTTACTGTGATGACAAACATGGCAACTGTTGATCTTTTTGCAATTGGTAATGCACTCATTGACCAAGAATTTAAGGTTTCAAATGAGTTTTTAACGCAACAGGCGTTGCAAAAAGGCACGATGCAGTTGGCCGATGGTGAAACACAGGCAAATCTATATCAAAAATTACAAGCAACCCAAACTTATAAAGGCCAGGCCAGCGGCGGTTCAGCAGCCAATACTACCGTTGCTTTTAGTGCATTGGGTGGTACTGCATTTTATGGCTGTCGCGTGGGTAATGATGAACTTGGTAGAATTTACCTAGACGGCTTAAACGAAGCAGGCATCAGCACCACAACTCAATCGATTAGTGAAGGTGTAACAGGCACCTGTATGGTTCTGATCAGTCCAGATTCAGAACGCACCATGCAAACTTACCTCGGTATTACTGCCGAATTATCGACTGAACAGATTGATCTTGAGCCGCTTAAAACTGCAAAATGGCTGTATATCGAAGGTTATTTATCAACTAGCGATACCGCACGTGTTGCGGTTAAACAAGCACGTGAACTTGCAAAAGCACAGGGTGTAAAAATTGCCTTATCGCTGTCTGACCCAGCCATGGTGCAATATGCACGGCAAGGTCTGGAAGAACTTCTAGATGACGGTGTTGACTTGTTATTCTGTAATGAACAAGAAGCGTTGATGTTTACTGAAACAGATAACCTTGAAGCTTCGATTGCACGTCTAAGCTTAAAAAACAAACAAGTGGTCATTACGCAAGGCGCTAAAGGTGCTGTGATTGTAGATGGTGCACACCACTTCCACGTTAATGGCCGTGCTGTTGAAGCAGTCGACACCAATGGCGCAGGTGATGCATTTTCAGGTGCATTCTTATATGCAATGAATGCAGGTTTAAGCTTGGAAGCTGCGGCACAACTTGCTATTTTGATCTCAAGCGAGGTCGTTGCTCAGTATGGACCACGTTTAAGTGTAGAGAACTACGCTAAACTTTTCGAACAATTCCAAAAAGCTCAGCAGGAATGTGCGTAATATGGAAAAGATTTGCATGACCGAGGAAGTCCCTGAACGTGAGTCTCGTGCATACGACACCATGAAAGGAACCACGATTTTCATTACTCAAAAAGATGGCAACTTCTATGCCTATCAGAATGTTTGCCCACATTTGCAAACTGAACTTGAATATTTAGAAAATCAATTCTTAGACCAAGACCGAGAATACATTCAGTGCTCTACTCACGGCGCGCTGTTTTCAGTCGAAACAGGCGAATGTATTTCTGGACCATGTTTGGGTGAATTTCTTGAAAAAGTAAATTTGGAAGTCCACTCAGATGGTGGTATCTATATTGATTAACACCTAGATCATGAATTCTGCAATGACTGAATTTTTCCTCAATTATTACCTTATGCCATTTCATATGAGTGTTGTGGCTTTAATTGTGCTCAGCATTGCAGAAACCATCGGAATTGTGATTGGTTTACGGCCCAGCCATTTGGTGAAAAAGCTGACGCCTGAATGGTTACTCAATTCTCCGTTGCTTGACGTCAAATTTTCTAAATATCTCATCTTTGTATTCCTATTAATCAACTTTAGTTTCGCGGGTTATTTTTTAGAGCTCTCATTCTTTGCTTTACAACACTATTTCATTTCACCTTATTATTTATTTGTTCCTGCTTTAATCATCGATATTTTCTTTACCGTATTTATGATTCATTGCCTAGATCAGGTAATTAAGCCTAAAGTCATTCATACCCATACTAATTTGGTTGGCCGTTTAGCCACTATTTCGACTGGCAATGCACGTCCAGGATTTTCAGCACAAGCACGTGTCCGTGATGAGTTTGGACAGCTGTATTATGTACAAGTCGAGCCAGAATACGGCGAGCTCGAATTACAATCACAAGTGTTGTTGATTAGTCAAAAATCGAACTCACATTATCTCGCAAAGAAAATCTCGCTTTCAAATAATCTGTTTACACCAGACTAAATTTTCACTCAAAAAGCTCTTTTCTGCATTAAAAACCCAGAAAATTACATTTTGTTACAAATGTATAGGGTAAAAGTTTTGAATTAGGCTCTTCCCTTCTTCTGGTTTTTATGATCTCACTGGCACCAAAAGCACGACAGTGAAAACCATCACATTTTTTAAAATAATCTTTAGCTATACACTAGGTTTTACCATGACTTCATTCTAAAAATTATTTAATTGTGGAAGTAAATTTATAACCCACTGTATATATTATAAATTTTATATTCATACTATTTTAGTTGGTTTAATATTTTTTTAATTCACTATAAACCATATCTTTTTAATCGGATATAAAAATGCAAATACAACTGTTTTAATCAGATTTTAAAATTAATTCCTATTATTTTAGTTGGATAAAATATTTATTTTAAAATATTTAAAATAAAAAACATAAATAATTGATAAATAACAACTAAATCAATAATTATTATTTTAAAACCCTAAAGGTTTATTTTTAATGAATTTTATTTAATAATGTTTTACATCTTCTTTAAATATGAGGCTGGGTTCAATGAACACGAGTTCTCAAGATCCAAATCGGCGGCTCATCAGAGAAATCACGATTATTCTTATTATTAAAGTTGTCCTTCTCTTGGTGATTAAACACATCTGGTTTGATGCGCCAACGATTCCAAAAGATTTTAACAATGAAGTTGCCGAGCGTATTGCTGGTGACATGTCCAAAACTCAGGAGACACGTTGATGATTTCTGAAAGCGTGGTCGATCTTTCGCGGTTCCAATTTGCAATGACCGCAATGTATCACTTTCTTTTCGTCCCTCTAACTTTAGGTCTGGCTTTTATTCTTGCCATTATGGAAACCACCTATGTGATTTCGGGTAAAGAAATTTATAAAGACATGACCAAGTTCTGGGGAAAACTCTTCGGGATTAACTTTGCCCTAGGTGTAACCACTGGTTTAACCATGGAATTCCAGTTTGGTACCAACTGGGCCTATTATTCCCACTATGTAGGCGATATTTTCGGGGCGCCACTTGCCATTGAAGGTTTGATGGCCTTCTTCCTTGAATCAACCTTTATCGGTTTGTTCTTCTTTGGGTGGGATCGCCTATCTAAAGTCCAACATTTAGGCGTGACGTGGTTAGTCGCAATTGGTTCGAATATGTCTGCCTTGTGGATTCTGATCGCAAACGGTTGGATGCAAAACCCAGTTGGTGCTGCATTTAACTACGAAACCATGCGTATGGAACTGGTTGATTTCGGTGCATTGATCTTCAACCCTGTTGCTCAGGTGAAGTTTGTGCATACGGTGTCTGCGGGTTATGTCACAGGTGCGATCTTCGTTCTTGCGATCTCAAGCTACTATCTACTAAAGAAACGTGACTTACCGTTTGCGCGTCGTTCATTCGCAATTGCTGCCATCTTCGGTTTAGCTTCAACACTTTCTGTGATTTTGCTTGGTGATGAATCTGGTTATGAACTCGGTGATGTTCAAAAAACCAAACTTGCTGCAATCGAAGCTGAATGGCATACCGAACCTGCGCCTGCTGCATTTACCTTATTTGGTCTCCCAAATCAGCAGGAAATGCGCACCGATTATGCAATTAAGATTCCTTATGTGATGGGGATTATTGCAACGCGTTCTACAGACAAAGAAGTGACCGGTTTACGCGACTTGATGAAAGAACATGAAGTGCGTATCCGTAACGGTATGGTGGCTTATAGCGAGTTAGAAAAACTTCGTGCGGGCGACCGTTCTCCAGACTTATTGGCTTCATTTGAGAAAAATCAAAAAGACTTAGGTTATGGCCTACTCTTGAAAAAATATTCTCCAAATGTGGTTGATGCAACTGAAGAACATATTCAGGCGGCAACTAAAGACACCATTCCAAATGTAGCGGCTCTATTCTTCTCATTCCGTGCAATGGTGGCTTCTGGCTTCCTGATGTTATTGCTATTCCTTCTTGCAACATGGTCAGTGGCAAAACGTAATGCCGAAGATAAACCTTGGTTACTCAAATTTGCTTTGTTTGCTCTCCCACTCCCATGGATTGCAGCTCAAACAGGTTGGTATGTGGCTGAAGGTGGTCGTCAACCGTGGTCAATTGGTGAAATCTTACCAACACATTTGTCTGCTTCAAGTGTGAGTACAGGCGATGTATGGGGTTCAATCATTGCATTAGCTGCGTTCTATACCGTGCTACTGATTATCGAAATGTACTTAATGATCAAATTTGCGCGTTTAGGTCCAAGCTCGTTACATACTGGTAAATATCACTTCGAAAAACTCGAAGCAAAAGCTGGGGAGGCTCAGTCATGATCGAATATGAACTCCTAAAAATTATCTGGTGGGTATTGGTCGGTGTTCTACTGATTGGCTTTGCCCTCACCGATGGTTTCGATATGGGCTCAATGGCACTGATGCCATTCGTGGGTAAAACTGATTCTGAACGCCGTGCTGCAATCAATACGATTGCACCGCACTGGGACGGCAACCAAGTTTGGTTCATTACCGCTGGTGGTGCTTTATTTGCAGCTTGGCCAATGGTCTATGCGGTTGCTTTCTCCGGAATGTACTGGGCCTTGCTACTGGTTTTATTTGCCCTGTTCCTGCGACCCGTCGGATTTGACTATCGCTCCAAGTTAGAGAATACCCAATGGCGTACTTCTTGGGACTGGGGACTATGTATCGGTGGCGCTGTTCCTGCACTGGTGTTTGGCGTAGCCTTTGGTAACTTGTTCCTCGGTGTACCCTTTAGCTTAGACGACACGTTACGTTCGCAATATACAGGTAGCTTCTTTGCACTCTTAAATCCGTTTGCACTGATTTGCGGTCTTGTTAGCCTATCAATGTTATGTGCACATGGTGGTGCTTGGCTGATGCTGCGTACCGATGGCAATTTGCATAACCGTTCTGCCAAAGCTACACAGATCATGGCAATCGTGTTCCTTGTGTGCTTCTTGGCTGCGGGTGCATGGTTAGCCTTTGGCAATATCTCCGGTTATAGCTATGCCACTGCGGTCAATACCAATGCTGCGCTTAACCCACTGGCGAAAGATGTGGTGACCAATGCCAATCATGGTTGGTTAAATAACTATGCAACTTATCCGATTACGATGGCGGCACCTATTGTTGCAATTTTAGGTGCGCTACTGGTCATCATTAGTGCAGGCAAACATAAAGCGGCTGCAAGCTTTACAGGTACAAGCTTAATGATTGTCGGTGCAATCCTGACTGCAGGTTTTGCATTATTCCCATTCTTATTACCATCAAGCATTGACCCAACCTCAAGCTTGACCATGTGGGATGCTGTTTCTAGTCATAAAACCCTTGGTGTAATGACCGTTGCTGCATGTATCTTCGTTCCACTCATTTTGATCTACACCTCTTGGTCGTATTACAAAATGTGGGGTGTCATCACCAACAAACATATTGAAGAAAATTCACATAGTTTGTATTAATCAGGAGATATAACATGTGGTATTTTGCATGGATTCTAGGCATTTTGATGGCGTGCTTTGCAGGTGTACTCAGTGCACTGTATATCGAACACCATCAAAATTTAGATGAGGAATAATAAAATGGCTGAAGCAATGACAACACCGAAGAATAGTAAAGCGCAAGTATTTGCAATGACCGTTTCGTTTTTGTTGGCATTGCCCCTTGCTGCTATTTTACTGATACACCCATCCCTGATGTTGGATGCAAACGGACATTACAATCATAGCTTGCTCATGTTGGTAATGATTGGAATTTCTGGTGGCTTCGTGCATGGCGTTGGGTTTATACCCAGATTCTGGTTATGGAAATGGTTATTTAGTCCCTACATCGCCTGGCCTTTAATGCTGTTAGGGTATTTTATTTGGGTCGGCAACTAAATCCCTCCTCACCATAAAAAAGCTGCTGGTTGATCTGGCAGCTTTTTTATTTAGTGTAGTTTAGAATAAAGCCAAACTAAATTTGATCGATCTTGAAATAATTTAATCTACTTTACTCGATGGTTGAATCTCATCACCACTTTCACGCTGGTCAATTTGAGCTTGTACAGTTTGCTCGGTAACTATTGTATCGCTAACTTCTTCTTCAGTATTTTGTTCTAACTGATTCGGCTTATCAATCATTTGCTGATACTTAGATACGGCACTCTCTTTTAAATTCTGGACTTGCTCACTCTCGAGGATGCGCTTACTGGTATCTAACGCTTTATTAGCAAGTGTTTTGGAACCATCAAGCAAACTAGTTTTCGCAGAACCCAAAAGTGCTGTTAAATGCTCAGCACTATCGGTATGAAAATCTTTTAGAATGTGTTGTTCCGTATTTTCAACTGAAAAATCCAAATAGGGTGCTTCAGAAAATTTAAGTGCATTCGCAATAAAAACGGTGGGGATGGAACCACGTTTGGTATTATATTCTCGAACATAATGATTGAATGTTTCACGTTGATGTCCAATTTCATCCTCAACAGCCTTTATACTCTGCATTAGACTCTGGTATTGTTCATTTGCTTTAAGATCAGGATAACGCTGAACCAAACCTTGAATTCCCATCAAAGCTACTTGTGACTCACGCTGCCCAGAAACAATTTCATTTGCTTTAGTTACATCTTTAGAAATAGTCAGATGTAAAAGTTGCTCGCCATCTTGATAATTTTTAACTACATCAATTAATTGATTAATCAGATTCACTTTTTTTTGCAACGATACAGAAATATTAGACAGACTGGATTTAATAAACTCTGCTTTTGCTTGCAAAGTATTATACGCTTTGAGCAGCAGATACATCACAATCAAAAAAATGAAAAATATAATCCAAAACATATCACCCTCAAATCATTTTCTCATTATTTAGAAGCTTGGAATAGCTTCCGTCAATTGAATCAATATTTTAAATATTTATAAGTATGTTAAATGAAGCCAGATCATAAAACCATCTGATACATTCGTACAGCATAGAGCCAGTTCCATTTCAAAAAAACTCAAACAACAAACTTAAACTATTGAATTAATATACTTTACTAACCGAATCTGGCATCAAAAAAAATTAAAACCAAGACTATTTAAAATCAAAATTCATGAAAAAAAGTCCTATAATGTAAAATAAAATCCAACTTAATATTTATATTTGATAATATTTTATATAACAGGTTTATCAAATCTGATAAGCGTTTTCATTTTAAATCTATAATTAAAAACATAGTACCAACTGCAATAGCAATATGGTCCAAGCTTGACTAAAAATGAGCCTGACCAAGATTCGAGTCTTTCTTATAAAATTTTACTTTAAAACCCGCCTCATAGCAGTATCTCAATACTGTATCAGACATCTTATAGCTAAAATTACGATAATTTTGACATAAGAAAATAAAATAAGACATGAGAGATAGTGCTATGGCAAAAGCAATCTCAGCAAAAGAAGTTAAGTCCGTGGGCAAGATACTTGCTTTCATCGTTTAATAGTTAAGATAACAGCATTAATCATTATCTCGATTGATTGATGCTATCATGTCATACCATTGCAATTACAAAGTCATCATAATGTAGTTATCTATAGCTACTACTCTGTATTTTTTACCTATATTTCATACATTTTATCATTGGTGAGCAAAAGCCCTACCACAACTTTTATCGGCAATTACCACGATTTTATTTCTGATTCCCCTGACCTCAGCACTTGCTTATTTATTCCCAAGCCAAGAGCTTTGGTTTCCAACTAACATTTTTGTTCGAATCTACTTCACCGCTTTGGTGTTTATACGTTTTACTAACAGTACAAAGATCGAACATACTAGGCTTGTACTCACCACCAAACAATAAAAAAGCCGATGATGACATCGGCTTTTTTATCATATTATAAATTAGTTCGTTTGACCTGCGAGCCAAGCCATAAACTTTTGACGTTCAGCTTTAGACGCTTTTTGCCATAATTCAGCTAGCTGTTGATCAGTGGTTTTTCCTGCTTCTGTAGCAGTGCTAGTTACTGCTACAGGTACGGCAGCTTGTGCTGCATAAACAGGTGCTGGTTGATTTATAGTATTGTTTTTGTTCTTTTGTGTCAGGTCTAAGGTACGACTTAACAAATTATTCCCAGAGAACCACGGTTGTGCTTCATTGTTTGCACCTGTTTGTTGAACAACAAGCTTTTTATTTTGATCATATAAAGCAACCGTCGGTTGATCTGCATATTTTTTTGCAGCTTCAAAGCTTTTTGGCGCATTTACAAGCCCTAAACTATACGACTGGTTATCTTTTAAGTTGGAAGCTTGCAGGGTTACCACACCAGATTTAAGGATGTCATGTTCACCACTCAAGTGCTCAAAGTATTCACGATAGCGCACATTAACGGTTAAATCACCTGGATCAACCTGATAGGTACTCTTCTTTGAAGGAATCAAACCATTATTTACTTCTTGACCATTTACAGCAAGAATCACGATTTCTTCAGGTGCAGTGATTGTAACTGCTGAAAAAACTGAACTACTTAATAATAAACCGACAGCAGCAACACCAACTCTTAAAGACATTAGACTCTTCTCGATATAAACATTTTTATGAAATCGTATGCACTATGCAACGCGATTGTGACCATTTTATGACAATATTTTTAATTATAACAAAAACAATATTTTACAATTGATTGATGTAGAACTGGTGTTTTGGCAATTCTCTACAATGATAAAACCTTTATGTTATAAATCCTTTTATCGTCAATTTCTTTTGGTAATTTACTATGAAACACCACAGGCCACAACCGCTCGAATCTAAACCTTAAACGACTTTTCTTATGCTAATATCATAAAAAAGAAAATGCAGGTTTCTACACTCAAGCTACTTTTTTAAAAATAGTGCCCGCTCTGTTTCACGGCGCCGAACCAAACCTCTTAACATTTTACCTCCGCCACGGTTCCAGACAAGGAACTGATCGGCTGCTCCGTCATAGTCCTCTGCATTGAGCTTTTTAAGCAGTGTAGAGCGCTTAAATGCGCTTTGACCAATATTATATGTCAGTGATATCAAGGCATCGAATTGATTTTGATTAATTACGACGTTAACAGCTTGATTGACTATTGCCTCGAAGCGCCTCAAGTCTTGTTGAAAAAAGGACTTGGCCTGCTCCACTGTGCAACGATCTCCCCGTTTCACTCTAAGACCATTTGGGTAAATTGTCGTACCAAAACCAATTGTCCAGACGCCTACACCATCGTCATAAGCATTTAGTTTTAAATCTTCAAAGCTTGTAATCAGATTTATACCGACACTACTGGTCAATTTTTCCGAATCAGTAGCTACACCAATACTCTCAACAACATCATAAGCAGTTGCCACATCAAAAGATGGATTCGTTGTACTGGCCTTCTTCCGCGTTGATTGATTGCCCGTTAACGTTTTCAAGAAATCTAATATTGCTTTCATCTATCACTCCCGCTTCTCCCTTATATCACTTTTGCCCTTTAATGTGTTGGATGATACTCAAGGCTGTCTTAACTTCTTGTCGATGAATCAAGCATAGTCTGATTGGACGAATATCTATTTAATAACACGCCAACCAAACAGTTAATCTAAATTGTGTCATCATAAAAAACCCACCGAATGGGTGGGTATATTTTTCAAATATTCATCTGCAAAACAATATCCAATCTGCTCACTCCCCAATCGGGATTGATAGTCTAAGTTGATTGCTTCTCTGCTCTGAAGGAAACGAAGGTTGCTGCAGAATTTTTTGTTGATAGTCCTGTTCTGAAATTACACCTTTATTTCGTGCTTTTTGCATTAAGTTAAACTGCTGCTCCTGACCATACGCATTCAAAGCATCAAAATGTCGATGTTCCAAAAGGTATTGGGATTTGTCATGAGGACTCATATTCGAAGTATTGGCTTGAATTTCATGTTGTTTTTCTAAGTTGTAATGGCGTTGATTGATACGGTCTTGTTCTTGTTGTTTGAATGACTCAAAGAAATCAAAACGATCGCCACTCTTCTCATATTGAGGCTCTTCTTTTTTCAGAATTAAAAAAGATTGAGGCTTCTTAAACAAATCATCGGCACTATATGCAGAACCACAAACTAAGCTACTTATCAGGAGAATTAATATTTTTTTCACAATATACACTCAATACAAAACAAACAAAGACAAGTGTATATTTTATAATTTATGCACAAAAAATTCAAATTTAATGTTACAAAACAAAATCTTATGATAATTTCACTTAATCATAACCTATACTTTCCAGCGATGAAGACCGACTCTATTCTAGCACCTCATTTTATTCTGTTTATTCTTCTATAGCATGAAAGCAGACTATTTATTCTGGAGCTTATAAAGCTTCGGGGAATCATTTTATTGCAATAAAAAAAGAGCACTAAAAGTGCCCTTTCTTGATACTCGTTTAAACTTAGTTAAAAGTTTTAAAGCGAGCCGTATCATCCATATAGGTTTTTTCGCCTGCTGCTGCTTCGATAGAACCAAATACAAGCTGAGCACGTAATTTCCAGTTTGCAGGAATCTCAAAAGTTTCAGCAACTTCTTCATCGATAATTGGGTTGTAGTGCTGTAAAGATGCACCCACACCAATTTCAGATAAAGCCGTCCAAGTCGCGAACTGAGCAATCGCACTTGAGTGTTCAGACCAAACCGGGAAGTTATCTGCATACAATGCAAATTGCTCTTGCAGACCTTTTACAACATCTTGATCTTCATAAAATAATGCGGTACCAAAACCTGCTGCAAAACTATCAATTTTTGCACTTGTATTCGCAAACGCTTCTGCTGGTATCATTTTACGTAAAGTTTCACGTACGATTTCCCAAAATTTAACGTGTGAGTTCCCATACAAAGTTACAACACGTGAAGTTTGTGAATTAAATGATGATGGGCTATGTTTAACAGCCTCACGAATCGTTTCTTCAACCTTTTCTTGGTCAACCGTAAGGTTTTTACCAATGGCATAAATAGTACGGCGTGATTTGATGCTATTTAAAAAATTGCTCATGTTGTTATTTCTACCTTGTGCCCTTAGGGCGTTATCTTGGATTGAATGTAGTGTATAACGATGTATTTTTTAGGAACAGCCTAAAAAATATGACAGATCGTTTTATTTTTGAAACAGTCTTATTCTTTATTCAAAATAAAAAAAACTCCACATCTGGTGGAGTTTTTTTATCATAATTTAATTACTTATCAGTTTCAAATAATGCTGCAACAAATGATTTTGCCGAGAAAGGACGCAAATCATCAATCTTCTCACCCACACCAATATAACGAATTGGTACATGTGTACGGCTTGCAATATTAAATAGCACACCACCTTTTGCTGTACCATCAAGCTTGGTAATGGTAATACCCGTTAAACCTACGGCTTCATCAAAAAGTTGTACTTGGTTAATTGCGTTCTGCCCTGTACCCGCATCAACAATCAACATAATTTCGTGTGGTGCAGTCGCATCAATCTTTTGCATTACACGTTTTACTTTTTTCAGCTCTTCCATCAAATTCGCTTTATTCTGTAAACGCCCTGCTGTATCGGCAATCAAGACATCAATCCCTTTAGCACGTGCACTTTCAAATGCATCAAAAATAACTGAAGCACTATCGGCGCCATGGCCTTGAGCAACAACTGGGATATCATTACGCTCACCCCAAATTTGTAACTGCTCAGTAGCTGCTGCACGGAATGTATCACCCGCAGCCAACATCACTTTCTTACCTTCACCTTGTAAACGCTTCGCCAGTTTACCAATGGTTGTGGTTTTACCTACACCATTTACACCAACCATTAAAATTACATAAGGCGATTTATTCGGATCAATATGCAATGGCTTAACGCGTGGCGCAAGCAAGGCCACCAACTCTTCTTGCAGTGCTTTATACAAGGCATGTGAATAAATCAAATCACCACGCGCTGTTCGTTCAGTCAAATTCGCAATAATTGTTTTGGTTGCATCAACCCCAATATCTGCGACCAGTAACTGCTCTTCAACTTCTTCTAACAGTTCATCGTCAATCTCTTTACCACCGATCAAAATGTTGACCATGCCATCCGTAAAACTACGACGGGTTTTAGTCAGACCATCTTTCATACGACCAAAAAAGCCTGTTGATTTGACTTCTTCCTCAACAGCAGCGGTCAAAGTAGCTGGTATTGGTGTTTCTACAACCTTTTGTACTTCAGGCTCAATAATGGGAACATCGACTGCAGGTAAACTCGGCAATGTGACATCATCATCACCGATGTCCTCATTGATCAAGAATTTATTTTGCATATTCGATTGCTGTTGCATGTCGATTCCTTGAGATTAAAGCGGCTTTTAAAAAGATGGTCAGTCTAGCATAAATTGATTTGGTTTTCCCGATCAGGACAACCCATTCATTTATTGATAGAAATGAGTCGTTTAAAACTCATTCATCTTCTTTTGCCATTGCTGGGTATTGCTTAATCCGTTTCGATTCAAATTGATATGCATTTAAAAGCTTTAAGTAGTCAAGGCGGCGGATGGAAGCATGGCTAAGTACCTCTTGAGCCAAATGCTGCGTTCTTGGATGACTTGCTTGATGTGCATACTGAAGAATTTTTTGATATTGCAATGTATTGATTGGGCGCAGTAAGGCGTTATACGCGAGTATAAAAATAGACAAAATAATAAGACTAACCAAAACATTATAGAATTGGTCTAATTTGAATCCTAATCTGGATTGCATCAGTTTATGCTTAGAAAGTATAGACAACATAACTTACCTCGAATTAGAGGTAGTGTATGTCTCTGATTCACTTAGAACAAGTACAACGTTCAATAAGTCACAATTCCACAACTTATTGAACGCACATAACTTTACTGCAATTAACTAATTAATGAGCGTACAAAGGAAAAATACAGAATAAAAGCAATGATGACCAGAGTAATAAAAATAGCAAACATACCCACACCACTTTCAGCATCGGCAGGATGCAAATCATCATCATCCGCAATATTTTTCAGTTCTCCATCATAAATCATATAGAACCTATCTTTTTGTTCTGGACTTAAATGGCTGGCAAAATCATAGACACGTTTACGCTGAGCCAAGCAATAATCACCCAAGTGAATTTCTTGATGAAAAATCGCTTCATCAAGTAATTTACGGTGATGATGCGCTAAAGCAATAATTTGGCTCTCCAATGGTGGAACATCCACAGTTACGCCATCAATGACATTTGACATGTTATTCTCCTTTTCTATTATTCTCACTTTGATTTTACTTAAAATTATTTGTGGTTAATGTTTAATCGTGTAAGCTTTTATTTACGCAAAGATGCTTAATATATTTGACATTTCCAGCAATTTGTCATATTACTTTAATAATTCAAAGTTAAAGTAGCTTAAATTCAAAGTAGAGTATCTTTGAATAGAATGTGCGGTAATCATAATTAAAATAAGGAGTTATTATATGATTCAACAATTTACACATCATGAACTAGAACATGTTTATGCCAACGCGGTTAACACCATTCAATCGCAAAAAAACTTCCAAGATGCAGTAAAAGAGCTAGAGGAAGTTGCTAAAGCAGGCCACGGTAAAGCGGCGTTATTTTTAGCAGAATTGTATTACCAAGGCTTCCGAGTTGAAAGAGATTCCTTGAAGGCACAGTATTGGCAGAAGATGGCAACCTTGCAAGCATAATCAAACGTCACTTAGGTGGCGTTTTTTAATACCTGTATAAACCCTATTAACCTCATTCTTCCCTATTGTCTAACTTGCGCTTCGTCAAAGCTTGGTCGCTTTGTCTTGCTCAGGTGGCGTTTTTTAATACCTACATCCCTCCTATTAACACTATTCTCCCTATTGCTTGACTTGCACTGCATCAAAGCTCAGTCGCTTTGCCTTGCTCAGCTGACGTTTTGAATACTTAAAAATTCATACAAGTATTATCCCAATAAATACTGCGTGCTTAGTTCGTCTTGGGCTGCATCAAATTTTTATTCAATCGCCCTGAGCATGGACTCACAATATTTGCTTACGATTTAGATCAATTGTTTAAACATAACTGCCATCTATATTTCTTATAATAAACCATAAGTTTAAGAATATTAGTTCAATAAAATGTACCGTTTTAACCATTTCCAACCTGTCTCACGTGAGTTGATGATTAAAATTTCAATTCTAAAAACAATGATGTATTGCGGCGTGCTTTGGGGTTTATACCATCAAGGATGGGCGATTAAATCTGATCAAGACGGTCACGTATTTCCATTTTGGCTCAACGGCGTACAAGCTCATCGCTATGCCAAAGCACATTGGAAGCATTACACACCACGCAAAATCACGCCTAAAGATTTTCATGAATCATTACTTCCGACCTTAACACGTTTACAGGTCGAGCCAGCCTTATTTAACTCTTCACATCGAAAATTTAAACTTTCAACCCAGCAAATGCAGCATTTCTTCTTTATGCCACAGCAAACTGCGGTGACGGTTTAGTTATTTATGTCATCTCAATGATGACTTTTTAGACATCCATGAGAAAAAGTTATCATTGGAAAGAAATTAGGGCTTTGCAATTAAAAAAAATACCGTTAAGTTAAATGAAAATGACAATACAACACAGGTGGATAAACAATGACAATCGTTGCTCAAGTCATCAAGAATAAAGCAGTACAATCAATTTTCACCATTTCACCGAATGCGACTGTACTTGAAGCAATTAAGATTATGGCAGACAAAGGAGTTGGTGCTTTAGTCGTTGCTGAAGACGAAAAAGTCGTCGGCATTTTCTCTGAACGTGACTATACACGTAAAATTGCCTTGATGGAGCGCTCTTCAAACAACACGCCTGTGGCTGACATTATGACGTCAAAAGTAATCTCGGTGAGTTTAAACCACACGGTAGAAGAATGCCTTAATCTCATGACTGATCGCCATTTGCGTCATTTACCTGTACTCGATCAAGAGAAACTTGTCGGTTTTATCTCCATTGGTGATTTGGTTAAAGCTGCGATGGATGACCAACGTATTCTGATTGAACAACTTCAGCAATATATCTCTGGTTAAACATTTATCTGAATATAAAAAAAGGGCAAATAGATTGCCCTTTTTTATTAGCAGTTATTTAGTTAAGCTTTGAGAAAATTTTGAATGGCAGGCACAAGGCGTTTTAGCAATTCATCTGCTTGTACTTGAGTCATATTCAATGGTGGTAATAAACGAACCACTGAACCTGCGGTGACATTGACGATCAATTGATACTCATCACGTGCAATCGCAACCAGGTCCGCACAGTCTTTTGGCAATTGAATCCCGATCATCATCCCAAAACCACGTACTTGCACATTGTAATCAGCCAATTGAGCTCTTAATTGATCAACAATATAAGCCCCAACGGTTGCTGCATTTTCAACTACATTCTCTTTCTCAAGCGTATCCAGTACGGTATATACCACACGTGAACCTAAAACAGTTCCGCCATAGGTCGAACCATGACTACCCGCACCAAGCAAACCAACAGCTTTACCTTGAGTCATCACCGCACCAATTGGAAAACCATTGCCTAAGCCTTTGGCTGTCGTCATTACATCAGGAATAATACTGGTATGTTGATATGCAAAGTATTTACCGGTACGCCCATTACCAGTCTGGATCTCATCCAGCATCATCAACCAGTTATGCTGGTTACATAGAGCACGCACTTCTTCCAGATAACTAAAACCTTGTGGCGCTGTATTGACGCCCCCTTCACCTTGAATGGGTTCAATCAGGATCGCAACAATCTCAGGATGATTGATGGCAGCTTCTTGAATTGCTTCGACATCACCAAATGGCACACGAATAAAGCCTTCAACCAAAGGGGCAAAACCTTCCTGAACTTTTTTATTGCCTGTTGCAGACAAAGTTGCCAAAGTACGGCCATGAAATGACTGCTCAGCAACTAAAATTTTAGGATTGGCAATGCCTTGTTGTGCCCCAAACTTACGTGCAATTTTAATTGCACCTTCATTTGATTCTGCACCACTATTTGAGAAGAAAATTTCTTCCATACCTGAAACTTCAGCCAATTTTTGCGCTGCTGCCGTTTGCCAAGGAATCTCAAAGAGATTGCTGGTATGCACCAATGTCGCAGCCTGCTCAGCAATCGCATCCGCGATTACCGGATGTGCATGTCCTAAGCCGCATACCGCAATTCCAGTAAGTGCATCTAAATATTCCGTTCCATCGGCCGTATATAAATATGCCCCTCGCCCTCGTACAAAGCTGATCGCTTGGCGACCATAAGTTGCCATAAGGTGTGATGGTTGATCAGGTTGTACAGGAGCCAGAGTGATATTAGTCATAACAAACTCAATCTATCAGTAGTCGTGTGGAAAAAAGTTATATAAGCAAAAACTTGCATAGATTGAAAGTGTAAAGTCACATTTATATAAGAAAAATCTTTTGCAATCCTCCGCCACGCTTTTTTTTAGGTATAATGCTGGGAGATTAGTAGAGGATCTATCTATGACGGAACAAGCGCGTGATACAGTAGCGTTAATTCGTGATCAAATTGCGAAACACCCTGTTTTACTTTACATGAAAGGCACTCCACAATTCCCGCAATGTGGTTTTTCTGCTCGTGCAGTAGAAGCACTTAGCCAAATTGGTCGTCCATTTGCCTATGTAAATATTTTGGAAAATCAAGATATTCGTGCGACTTTACCACAAATTGCCAACTGGCCTACTTTCCCACAATTATGGATTAATGGCGAGTTAATTGGTGGTAGCGACATCATGCTTGAAATGTTCCAAAATGGCGAGTTAAAGCCATTAGTTGAACAGTACAGTCCTGCTCCTGAAGCATAAGCTGTAAAGTAAAAAGCCAATCAAATGATTGGCTTTTTTATTGGATTCATTTTAGTGCTGACTAAAACCGACATAGCGAAACATCCCTTCTACGCCCAAATCTGCTTTATAAATCTGTAAATCTGGATAATTCACCTGTGTCACACTGGCAAAAATATTCATGTTTGGATCTTCATGAATTTCATCGACAGATTGTGGTAAAACTTCTTCGAAGCGATCTGCAATAAACTCAAAGCCCAAGTCCATCGCCATAAACAAAGTATGCTCACACGGTTGAATATATTGCTCCTGATTCCAGTCTAAAACGGCATGTTGGCAATAAGGACATACAATGTTTTGGGTCGCATCGGCAATAGTGATGAGTTGATATGACATAATGATAAAACGTAAAAAATTTCAATCAGTTTAAAAGAATATCATGCACTAATCTATCTTCTATCGGAGGATTTAGCTGATGGCAACCCTAGAACAAGCCATTGCATTCGCAGCACAACAACATGCGGGGCAAGTCGATAAAGCCAATGCGCCTTATATTCTACATCCCTTAAGGGTGATGCTGAATGTTCCCGACCTTGAGCACAAAATTGTCGCTGTTTTGCATGATGTCTTGGAAGATACCGATACAAGCACTGGAGATTTATATGCTTTAGGATTTCAAACGCATATTGTTGAAGCTATTGTTGCCTTGACTAAGAAGCAAGGTGAATCTCGACTACAGGCTGTACAAAGAACAGTACAAAACCCGATTGCACGTGTTGTGAAATTAGCTGATATCACAGACAATATGGACTTGTCTCGAATTCCAGAGCCGACGCGCAAAGACTTTGAGCGTTTAAACGAATATAAACAAGTTCGAGATATCCTATTGGCCCAAAATGTTTAATAATCTCATTGATACTCATTTAACTTGATCACAAAAAGCTGGAGCTTATAGCGTAATGCTAACGGATTTAGATGACTTTTATTGCTTTGCGCTTGTTGTAGAACACGGTGGCTTCAGTGCCGCAGAACGTGCGACGGACATCCCTAAATCTAAACTCAGCCGCAGAGTTTATAATCTTGAAGAACAACTCGGTGTGCGTCTAATTCAACGCAGTTCACGTCATTTTGCTGTGACTGACATTGGTATGGATGTCTATCGCCATGCACAAGTCATGATGAATGCAGCGCAAGCAGCACATGATGTGGTGAACCATCTCAGTAGCCAGCCACGTGGCGTAATCAAAGTGAGTGTGCCTGTAGATATTGCACAGAATCAAATGGCTAAAATCCTACCCGCCTTCATGAAAAAGTATCCTGAAGTTCGTATACAAATGATGATCAGCAATCGCCGGGTCGATGTGATCAATGAAGGGATTGATTTGGCTCTACGTGTCCGCTCCAAGCTGGATGATGATCCAAATCTGGTGCTACGCCAATTCGAAGCGATTGAACAGCGATTGTTTGCAAGTCAGGCCTATCTAAATGAATTTGGTAATATTAGTACACCAGAACAATTAGCGGAACACCGCATTATCAGTATGGCTGAAGATCATCTCGATCAACAATTCCTGCTTACAGGACCAGAGCATCAACAGAAAAAGATCAAAGTAAATCCAGTCATTATGGGTTCAAATCTATTAATGCTGGCAGAACTAGCGACCCAGAATTGTGGTGTTGCCTTATTACCCGACAGTATTGCCCAAGATTTTGTCAAGTCAGGACAACTTGTAACCGTTTTACCAGAATGGACTGCGCCTCACGGTATTTTCCATGCTGTTTATCCATCACGACGTGGTTTGTTACCAGCGGTACGTGTTTTTATTGACTATCTTGTTGAAGAACTCACACAATGTTCAACTAAAAAAAAGCGCGATTAAAAAATCGCGTTTTAAATCATGAAACAAGCTTAAACTGCGGCATAAGATCCTGTACCATTTGGCCACGGGGTCAATAATTCAAAACCATCATCGGTGACTGCAACCATATGCTCCCATTGGGCTGACCATGACTTATCTAGTGTCACCACAGTCCAGCCATCCTTCAACTCTTTTACATATCTTTTTCCTGCATTTACCATTGGTTCAATCGTAAACACCATGCCTTTTTTCAAGACCATACCTTGGCCTTTTTGCCCATAGTGTAAAATATTAGGTTGCTCATGATAAATACGGCCAATTCCATGCCCACAGTATTCACGAACAATGCTATAACCTTGGGCTTGTGCAACTGATTGAATTGCATAGCCTATATCCCCCAATGTCGCGCCTGGTTTTACTGCATGTATTCCAGCTAACATTGCATCATACGTCGTTTCAACCAGTTTCTTCGCCTCTGGGCTCGGTTCACCCACAAAATACATGCGGCTGGTATCACCAAAATAACCATCTTTAATAACCGCAACATCGATATTTAGAATATCCCCTTCTTGCAAGATCTTTTTCGCAGAAGGAATCGCATGGCAAACTTCTTCATTGACCGAAATACATGTGGTTTTGGTAAAACCGTGGTATCCCACATTGGCAGGAATAACCTGCAAGGTATTCACAATAAAATCATTGCAGATATCATCTAAATATTCAGTTGAAATGCCCGGCTTGATATAAGCGCCAATCATTTCCAACACTTGTGCCGCTAAACGACCCGAAATTCTTAACTTTTCCAGATCATGTTCAGTCTTAATGGTCACAGTAGAAGCTCTCATTCGAGATATCCCTTATTTACGGATTAGATTAAAATCACACGCAGAAAAATATATATGTGGTCTGCATCAAGTATTTCAATATTTGTACGCCTTCGCCTTCAAATCTTCAATCATTTTAAGACTAAATGATCATTTTTATTTCATCTTGAATTTCGATCTGAACCAAAGAAAAAAATACAGATGCTGCACATTTACCAAGTTTTAAAAACTTTTCAATACATTAGCTTTACCAATGCTAATTATATGATTTTCATAATTTCTTTTTAGTCAAAAAACAAACAGTTTTCACATAAAATTAGTTTCAAAAGAATGTATTTTTGTTTTAAAATTCGCACTTTTATTTTATGCCTCCCTTGTTATGAATCAACTTCGTACAGGAGATATCATTGCTTTAGGTTTTATGACCTTTGCGTTATTCATTGGCGCAGGCAATATTATCTTTCCTCCAATCGTTGCTCAGCAGGCTGGCGAACATGTTTGGCTTGCTGCTTTCGGTTTCTTAATCACTGCAGTTGGTTTGCCTGTGATTACGATTATGGCCTTATCTCGCATGAAAGGTTCGATCGAAATCATTAGCTCTCCTTTAGGACGCTTTTTTAGCTTACTCCTGACTATTGTTTGCTATTTATCTGTAGGGCCACTATTTGCAACCCCACGTACCGCAACCGTTTCTTATGAAATAGGTTTCGCACCTTATTTTGGTACATCTGGCAGTAGTCTCTTTATCTATAGTATTGTTTATTTTGCTTTTGTGACCGCAGTTTCACTGTATCCAAACAAACTACTCGATACTGTTGGTCATGTACTGGCACCACTAAAAATTATTGCACTTGCAATTTTAGGTATCGCTGCATTTGCCATTCCAACAGGCATGATTTCACCTGCTGTAAATAATTATGTGAGCAGCCCAGTATCTGAAGGTTTTGTGAGTGGTTATTTAACCATGGACACTTTAGGTGCTTTGGTATTCGGTATTGTGATTATTCAAGCGATTCAATCTCGTGGAGTCACAGATACTAAACTCATTACCAAATATGCAATTATCGCGAGTTTGATCGCTGGTGTAGGACTAACTCTAGTCTATATTAGTTTGTTCAAACTTGGCCTAGGCAGTCATGAAGTCGCTCCAAACGCAGCCAATGGTGCAATCATTCTACATGCCTATGTTCAGCATGCTTTTGGTGATTACGGTTCATATTTCCTAACTTGCCTAATCTTCCTTGCATGTATGGTCACTGCAATTGGCTTAACCTGTGCATGTGCTGAATATTTCAATGAGTTAACAGGTTTATCTTATAAATTGCTGGTTTTCATCCTGACTGGTTTTTCATTATTGATTTCCAATTTAGGTTTAACCAAGTTGATTGCGTTTTCGGTTCCGGTTTTAAGTGCCATTTATCCGCCTGCAATTGTTGTCATTATGCTGAGCTTTTTCTGGAAACGCTGGAATAATCCATCCATTGTTGTTGGTTCAGTGACGGCTATTGCCTTTCTATTCGGTATTATTGAAGCGATTAAAGCAGCCGGCTTTACTCAACAATTACCGACTTTTATTCAGCATTTACCTTTGAATGAACAAAATCTTGCATGGTTACTTCCATCAATTATTGTTCTTGTGATTGCAATTTTGATTGATCGGGTATCGTCGTCTAAGAAATAAAATGATTTGTCGTTAAAATGATGTTTTACCCAAACATGATTTTAGCTATACGAAAAATGTTCTTTTATCCAATGTTCATTTTTTGTTTACGACAAATCTTTCTTTTCAAACAACAAAATCACTCCGTCCCAGTCAAATCAGGCATTGGAAACCAACCATTCCTATTCAATAAACTTATTCAATCGTTTTTCAAAATGTAAAAATAATAGCCATTATTTAACTAAAAAATAGTATAAATCACTATAAAAAATACTTTAAATCTATATAAATCAATACATTCAAAAATTTATTTTCAAAATACCCCTTGTCCCTATTGAAATGCTCAGAAAATAGCAGTACAACTTAAAAAAGAATTCAGACAAAAACACATGGTTTTGTCGTCACAACAAGGAGGGATGGAGATGTTATCAATACATTTCAACAAGCAAGTCTTCATTAACACTCTGAAGGCTAATGATTCAATCGTATATGCAACAACAACACTTGCCTTAATGGTTACGTTGTTATTTCAAGGCACAATTAAAGGTAATTTAAAACCTGAATATTTTGCATATGCATTGGTTGTATCGCTGGCCTTTTGTATGTGGGCGATTGTTGATCGAAAGTTTCGACAGCTAAGTGTAGCTCGACAGAAAAATACTTTAGGAAAAATGGATGAGTAATCATCCATTTTTTAATTCCAGAATCGGCCAATTGTACCCAATAACAAAATTGTCGTAGCGCCCAGCTCGACAACAATTAAACTGAGCATCATCAACGTCATACACCATGCAGGTAAAGTCCAACGCCCAACCTGATGCGGCTGTTTAAATTGATTGGTTGTATCCTTTAATAAGCCGTGCAAAATGTAAATTAAAATCGACATTGTAAAAAAGAATAAATTCGCAACAACGCAAAACAAAACCAGTGAATCTGATAGCACCGTAAAGAAGCTTAATGCAGCGAGAATCAAACTGGCAGAGGCATAAAGCAAACTACTCCGATGTGCAATATCAACATAATAATGTGCCCGAGCAAGTTCCGTATGTCTGATTTGATAATACTTCCAAACCCCAGTTGACATCCCCATCAACAAAAAAATCCCACTAAATATAATTGCAAGTTGTGTCGCACTATTTAAAACCAACATATATTTCCCCGAAAACAATCTATTCCTTTTGTGCGTTTATATTACATAAAATTTGACTTTTAAGTCATTTTTTAAACGAGTTTCTTTTTGGAACTTGTGTAAAGTAGAACGATGCGAATACACGAGTATGTTTTAATGAATCGCTCTGAGTCTTTTTGGATCAATTGTCAAGATAACTATCAACTTGCTGCCCAGTTTTATCCTGCACAAGGCAATAGCAAGCCATACCCTATCTTGATTTGTCCAGCAACAGGGATTACCAAAAATTTCTATCACGCTTTTGCCGACTGGCTTAGCCAGCAAGGCTATGATGTTTTAAGCTTTGATTTTAGGGGGATTGGCGAATCGTTGCACGGTGCCCTTAAGAATTCCAATGCCAGCATTAGCGATTGGGGGATCTATGATATTCCAGCTGCCATCGAAACCTTATTAAATCGTAGCCAAGCTGAAAAAGTCATCATGATTGGCCACAGTGCAGGTGGACAGTTGCTCGGTATTACCCCCAACTACAATAAAGTTGCTAAAGTCTTGGCAATTGCAGGTTCAACAGGGCATGTCAAAGGTTTAAAAGGAAAGACTAAAATTCTTGCACCCGTGATGTTTAATATTATTTTTCCAATTTCCAGCTTTTTCAAAGGCTATGGCGCAACTCAATTTATTGGGATGGGAGAAAATCTGCCCAAGAATGTTGCCAGACAGTGGGCCGAGTTTTGCAGCAAACCTGGTTATGTGATGAATGCGATTGGTAAGACCATTTTTGAAGACTATCACCAACAAATTCAATGCCCAATCACCTCTTTCTGGGCAAGCGATGACGAAATTGCTACACAGGAAAATGTGCAAGATCTTTTACGTTTATATCCAAATGCCCCAACCAAATTGATTGAATTGAATCCACAACAGCATGGTTATAAGCATATTGGGCACATGCTAATGTTTAAAAAATCCCATCAAAAATTATGGCCACTCATAGAAAGTGAATTGCGTATTTAAACATACGTATTCTCTCTGATTGTTGATACTTTACGCATCTCAACCTGTAATCCTGTTCAGATGCGCCTTTTTTATCTTAAATATCCCATCAGCTTAGCATTTTGTTTTTCACTCGTATTCATTAACTACAATCATCACGTTCCATCACTGTTAGCTCAAACGAGCTGATTCCAGTGGATTTCAAGCAATCAATGATAAAATTTCATCAGAAAAATGTGATAAAGAATGTATTTATTCAACTTTTTTAATTTTTTGATATGTTATATTTTAACCAATTGATTAATACAAGCATTTGTATTCTCTATTTTTTAAGCATTATTTATTTTTTAAATATATTGATTTTCTATATTTATGACATTTTAGACAGAAATTATTATAAAAATGTCACGTCAAAAATCGTATTTTTTTTCTACAATATGATTATTCTACAGATGAGCAAGATTTAAAAACTTGAGCATAATCTGCAAAGGAATGACGACTGGATAGTACATCATTAATAGCTGATTTATGTGAATTTTATGATGACTTATTCATTTAGAATTAAGATAATTCCAGCATTATCTTTAGATAAAAGTGTTAAAAAATGGAATGCTAAAAAAATCTGGAAATTGATTTTTTTAACAGGAAAGTTAGAGACATTTCATGGAATCTAGGAGCAGCAAAATATTGCTCCTTGTGCAAGCAGGAAATAAGTGATGCCAAAAAAATATGCGCGTTTTTTACCTACAGCCGATTCATTTAACCTAGAAGACTTCCCTTTTTACTGGATTTCTCAAGTAAATGCTCAATACGTCCAAAACATTGACAACGTACTTAAAAAATATGGTCTAGACAATTCTCGTCGTCGTATTTTAATCGCCTTACATGTCAAACCACATGCAAGTGTGTCAGAGCTTTCAGACATGGTTATTTCAAAAATGTCTACTACCACCAAAATCGTTTATCGCCTTAAAGATGAAGGCTATATCGATACCTATTCATGTAAAGAAGATGGCCGTATAACACGTGTTTTTCTCACAGAAAAAGGCCAAGAGATGATCACAAAAATCAATGATCTTACCGCCATCATCTTAGAGCAATCTTTTGATGGTCTTACGCCTTTGCAAATTGAAAAGACGATGGAAATTCTGCGTCATATGTTTAAGAATCTTGCGCGTTAATAAGCAGAGATAAAAAAGGCTTCAACATTGAAGCCTTTGTCTTTATTGTCAAAATTACAAGTCAAACATATTGAGTTGTGGGGTTATTTTTTCGAGCCTTGCTTTCGGTACATGCGAACATTCAAATTCCTCTACGGGAAAACCATTCATAAACCCATAGAGTTGATGGGGTTGCTTCAGGCTTAACCACTCACCCAAGCGTTGATGTGGAATAACCACCACGGATCGCTTCACATTACCCGGTTCATGGAAATCTTTCATCATCGGGTGGTCTATCGCATCCATAGTCAGCATGGTCGCTGAACGAATAGTGTGTTCATTCAATTTACGAATCTCATAAAGTGCTGCAATATAAAACGCCTGCCCATCTTTACGGCGTACACCCCAGCGTTGTGGTTTATTATCGATATACTTACTTTCATAGAACTCTGAAACAGGAATCACGCCAAACTTGCATTTAGATGCTGCTTCAAGAAAACTGGGTTTCTGAAAGATAGTTTCATGTCTTGCATTATAAGTATGTTTAGAAATATTGGTATCTTCTGACCACTTCGGTACTAAACCAAATAATACTTCGCGCCACTCTAGCCCCTGCTCCGATTTAAACAGCAAAGGTGTTTTATAGCTTGGGTAAACCTCATCCACATATTCAAACGGAATCAAAGGCAATTTTAGCTGTTTGGCTTGTTCAACCGTCAAAGGTTTATAGTTAGCACACATAAGCAGATCAGTACGTATCTCTAAAAAATAAAGTTAAAAAAAGGAGGCATCACCCCTCCTTTTTATTCTTAGATCAAATTAACCAAATAATTTTTTCATCTTCGCACTTAAGCCGTGGATAAAACGATGTTTCGCATTGGCTTTATCACTGGTTAAGAAGTTAATCTGGATCGATTGACGTTGCCCTTCAAAAGGTACATATCCATGCCAACCATTATCTGTCACCTTAAATGCAACAAGGGTTCCTGGTCCAGCATCAATCTCTGCAACATAGTCATCCATATTCTTTTCATCATTCAAGATACGTAAACGACCTGTCGGCGCATCCCAAGATTCATTTAAATAAATCAAAATGGTCAACAACTTGGTTTTCGAGTCGGAATGGATACGACCATCCTTTTGACGTGAATAACCACGTAATGTGATCATCATCGGATGTTCCATCACATCAACATCAAATTTTTCAGTCAAGATTTGACGAAATTCTTTAGTATCTAACGATTTTAAGAAGCGATCAAAATTAGGTTTAATCTCAACATCTTCGATATTATAGCTACCACCTTGCTGGATTTTTGGAAAATCTTGAATAACAGCTTTTACTTCACTGTCCACAATTGAGTTTTCAACAACAAAGTAAGGATATGGTGAGGTAGAAACTTGCGCTTGTTTTAAAGCATCTAATTTTAAAATTTGTGACATCGCTATGATTCGACTAAATGATCAAACTGTAGCAATTATAGCAAAAATTTGATCAAGATAATGCTTAATCCTGTTTTAGATCTATTTATCAATCAAAGCTTCCTTTAAACCACGGAAATAAAAAAAGCCTCCGAAGAGGCTTTTTTTATTAGATGAGCTTAATCACCTTTATAACCTTTTAACTTTAAACGTGCAGCATGTAACAATGGCTCAGTATAACCCGATGGTTGTTCTGCACCCTTGAAGATCAAGTCAGATGCTGCTTGGAATGCAATACCATCAAAGTTTGGTGCCATTGGTGTATACAGCGGATCATTGGCATTTTGTTGATCAACGATCACCGCCATACGCTTAAGTACTTCTTCAACTTGCGCACGTGTTACGATACCGTGACGTAACCAGTTTGCAACGTGTTGCGAAGAAATACGTAAAGTTGCACGGTCTTCCATTAAGCCAACGTTATTAATGTCTGGCACTTTAGAACAACCAACACCCAAGTCAACCCAACGAACGACATAACCCAAGATTCCTTGACAGTTATTTTCAAGTTCATTGTTTAACTCTTCTGCTGTCCAGTTGGTTTCTGGTGCAAATGGCGGCGTTAACAAGTCATCTAAAGTCAACATGTCTTCAGCAGCCAATACATCTTGACGTGCTTTTACATTGATTTGATGGTAGTGCAATGCATGCAGTACTGCACCTGTTGGTGATGGAACCCATGCACAAGTTGCACCTGCATTTGGATGTGCGGTCTTGGTCGCCAACATATCTTTCATGCTATCTGGTTTTGGCCACATGCCTTTACCAATTTGCGCTTTACCTTGTAAACCACATGCTAAACCGATTGCAACGTTACGGTTTTCGTAAGCAGCAATCCATTTTTGGGTTTTAACCGCCTCTTTACGCACAACTGGCGCAGCTTCCATAGACGTATGGATTTCATCGCCTGTACGGTCCATAAAGCCCGTATTAATGAAAATGGTACGGTCTTTTGCAGCAAAGATACAGTTTTTCAAGTTCACAGAAGTACGACGTTCTTCATCCATGATCCCGATTTTGAGTGATTTAGCAGGCAAACCGATGGCTTGTTCAGCACGCTCAAACAATTCAACCGCAAATGCCACTTCTTCTGGACCATGCATTTTTGGCTTAACGATATACATTGAACCTTTACGCGAGTTTTTGTTCTCGTTTTGACCGCGAATATCAGCAACTGTAAGCAAAGGTGTAACTAAAGCATCCATGATGCCTTCGAACACTTCTTCGCCCTCAACCAAGATCGCAGGGTTTGTCATTAAGTGGCCTACGTTACGAAGCAACATTAATGAACGGCCATGCAATGTTGTTGTACCACCAATCAGATTCTGTACAGTACGGTCTTTGTTTAAGGTACGCGTAATGGTTTTACCATTTTTCTCGATTGACTCTTGTAAGTCACCTTTCATGAGACCTAACCAGTTACGGTAGCCTTCCACTTTTTCTTCAGCATCAACCGCTGCAACCGAATCTTCCAAATCCTGAATCGTAGTTACCGCAGCTTCAAGGGTTAAATCTTTAACGCCAGCAGCATCTGTTTTACCAATTGGGCTATTTGCATCAATTTCGATAATCACATGCAAGCCGTTATTTAATAAAACGATTTCAGTAGGGTTAGCAGCTTCACCATTGAAACCGACAAACTGTGATTCGTGTGCTAAAGTCGTGGTTGAACCATCTTTGAGCGTCACAGCTAAACCATTATTCACCACTGCATATTGAGTTGCATCTGCATGCGAACCTTGTGCCAATGGGAAAGTTTGGTTTAAGAAGTCCTTTGCAAAAGCAATGACTTTATCCCCACGCACTGGGTTATAACCTTTGCCTTTCTCTGCGCCGCCCTCTTCAGAAATAACATCTGTACCATACAGTGCGTCATACAAAGAACCCCAACGTGCATTTGCAGCGTTCAAGCTGTAACGTGCATTACGCACAGGTACAACAAGTTGTGGGCCAGCCAATAATGCAATTTCTTCGTCAACGTTTTCAGTCGTTACCTGAAAGTCAGCAACTTCTGGCTCTAAGTAACCAATTTCAGTTAAGAATGCCTTGTAAGCATTTAATTCAAATTTATTGTTGCGATGCCATTCGTCAATCTTTGCTTGAAGTTCATCACGCTTAGCCAATAATGCTTTGTTTTTTGGGCTAAGGTCGACAACGACTTGCTCGAAGTTTTTCCAGTAAGTTTCACTCTCTAAACCAGTACCTGGTAAAGCTTCATTTTCGATGAAATCGTAAAGTTCTTTAGCAATCGCTAGCTTGCCTTTTTGAATACGTACAGTCATTGTCTTTCCTGATGGTGCTAACTTTTTATAACAAGAATTCTAGTATACTGATTTATACTAGCCTGAATAGTAATATCACATTCCTAAATAGTAAGCATTTTCCCCATTAGAAGTATTGACAAACATATTTTTTTATACTTACCAAAACATCAAATGATGTGTGCTTGTTTTCTAGTTATGCAATATACTCCCTTTTTCAAACTCATCTAGTTATAACAAAATTCGACCAAGAATAAAGCCTTATCCCTATAAGTTTATAAAAAAAGCACTCCGAAGAGTGCCTTTTCATTTATGAAGTTTGTGCGATCTGAATTTGTCGGTGCTCCGAATGCAAATAATCATCAGACTGCATTTCCAATAAACGTGAACGTGTACGTTCAATTTCAAATGCCAATTTCTCACCTTCATAAAGATCAATAATAGAGTCTTCTGAAGTAAGAATCAGTTTTACACCACGGTCATAGAATTCATCGACCAAATAAATAAAGCGGCGAGTTCCTTCGGACAGGAAATCGGTCAAATGCGGAACATTGCTCACCAAAACGGTATTATAGATGTTGGCGATTTCAATAAAGTCTGCGGGACTACGTGGCTTAAAGCATAGCTCTGAAAACTCACACCACAATACATCTTCAGTGTGACCTAAGGTTTCTACCACGCGATTATTGATCATAATCGGTGAGCTAGATTGTGCTTGGGTTTGGGTCAGTGCTTTAAAACGACCAGATAACCACACTTGCGCATCATCCGTTAATGGATATTTAAATAATTGCGCCTGTTTCAATACCCGTAAACGATAATCTACACCTGCATCAACATTTAAAACCGTACAGTTCTTCTTGACCAACTCAATCGTCGGCAGGAAACGATCACGATGAATTCCGTTTTTATATAAACCATCTGGTGCAATATTTGATGTTGCAATCAAAGTGATGCCACGCTCAAAGAGCTTTTGGAACAGATCACTCAAAATCATGGCATCAGTTACATTTGATACGAAAAATTCGTCAAAGCAAATTACAACAGCATCTTTATAAATCTGATCTGCAACCAAATCTAGCGGATTACGTTGACCCGAAAGTTTATTCAACTCTTTATGAACATGTTGCATAAAGTGATGGAAGTGCATCCGCATCTTACGGCGGAATGGTACAGATTCATAAAACTGATCCATCAACCATGTTTTGCCTCGACCTACACCACCCCACATATATACGCCTTTTGGATAGGTTTGACGGCGGAAACGTCGAAACGCTTTCTTCGATGCTTTATAGCGAGTGAGTAACTCTTTCCATACTCGATCCAACTCTTGCACGGCTTGTGCTTGAGCCTCATCTGGCATGAATTGTCCTGAGTCAATTGCTTGAGCATAGCGCTCAGCAGGTGACGTTGGGATATATGCAGTGCTATGTGAGTCTGGTTTAGAATTTGACATAAGGTGTTATTGCAATTTTAATTGATGAAAATTATATCGAACATTCTGTTCAATGGCATTAGATTTTAGGCTTAATTATCATAGAGTTTAAACATCAAAATGTACCATTTTTAATCATTTAATGATTTCGATTATATTGTCTCGGACTCAATCCAAACCATCTTTTAAAAGCATGATTGAAGGCCGCTGGCTCAGAATAACCCAACATTTCGGCGACTTGTTCAATTGAATAGGAACTATTTTCAATGAACTTAATCGCCTTCTGTTTAATCAACTGTTCACGAATTTCCTTATAGCTGGTCTGCATTTGCTGCAATTGATGTCTTAAGGTACGTTCTGGAATACTCAGGGCACAAGCGGTTTCTGCCATCGTGGGTATGACCCCATTTTGCATTTCCAGATAATCCTGCACATATTCAACAATCGTTAATTTGAGCGCCGCACTTTTCTCTAAATGTTGAATATCCTGAAGGCATTTTTCTTCATAAATGCGATACGTCAAAATATCAGCAGATGGAATTTTTGTATTTAGAATTTGTGTATTTTCCAAAATAAAAGCGGCCTGTGCACATCCAAATTTGACATCTTGACCATAATAATCTTGATAAGCAGCAAGCAACCCTAGATCTTTAGGGCGCTGAAATGGCAGTTCAATCTGAATTTTGGGTATATCCAACCCCATCATTTTAAAGATGTCTTGTAAAAACTTATAGGTACCTGAAATTTCACACTGTGCCCTTAATTGGCCTAAATGCATACTGAGATCAATAGGTTGATAAAACAAATAGATCAACTCATTTTCAATCTTTAACTGCAAGCTCCCAAATAGATGGGTTAACTGCTGATATTGAACACCATTGAGTAAGGCACGATGTAGGGTATCACTGGTCACCAGTAGCATCAGGAACGGTCCATAGCCAGCCAATGCATAATGCTGCCCAATGAATAGGCCTTGTTCTGGTGAAATGTCCTGACTAATATGCTGCAAAATATCCCACTCGATTTCATCTGGAATAATTGAACTTGGATCTAAGGCATCGGCGTGTATCCCCATATTTGCTAAACGTGCATCCACATCAATACCGACATGACGCATGCCTTGAATCAAATACATCAACCCGAGGATAGATCTCTTCATAAGTTCGAATGCAATTCTCAAAACTTTAATGTTTTACTATAAAAGCCTCAGCAAATGAATTGCCGAAATGATCAAGTTTTACGTCGATACAATCATATTTAATCTCACGAAAACCGTTAAACTTGCTCAAAACTTAGCGGTGTAGGACACAAACTATGCGTGATGTAAACCAAAATGCGATTCAAAAAACAAAAGTTGCCATTATTGGTGCAGGTTTTGGTGGCTTGGCAATGGCTATTCGCCTGTTACAAAGTCAAATTAATGATTTTGTGATCTTAGAAAAAACCAATGATGTGGGGGGTACATGGCGAGAGAACCAATATCCTGGCGCAGCCTGTGATGTTCAATCGCATATGTACTCACTTTCATTTGCTCCCAAAACAGACTGGTCTAAGCGTTATGCTGAAGCAGATGAAATCTTTACCTATATCCAAGACATCACGGAACAACACAAATTAAAGGACTATTGCAAATTTGAACATGAAGTCACTCGTGCTGAGTTTGATGAAAGCCGAAATATCTGGACCTTAGCCCTGAAAGATCGACCGACAGTTGAAGCACAATTTGTTATTTTTGCCTCAGGTCCACTGCACGTGCCACAAATTCCTCATGTGAAAGGCATTGAAAACTTTAAAGGTAAAGTTTTCCATTCATCACAGTGGGATCATCATTATGACCTAACTGACAAATCTGTTGCATCAATTGGAACTGGCGGCAGTGCGATTCAATATATTCCTGAAATTGCGCCAGAGGTCAAACAACTCTATGTATTGCAACGTACCGCAGCATGGGTGATTCCTCGTGATGAACGTAAATACTCCCAACTGAGCAAATCTTTATTTAAAGCATCAAATATCTACCGTCAGATTCACCGTACCCGCCTGTATTGGACCAATGAATCTCGTGTTGTGCCAATTGTACAACCACAGATCATGAAGTATGGCCAGAAACTGGCTGAAGCCTTTATCCGCTTCCAAGTTAAAGACAAAGAACTGGCGAAAAAACTAACACCTGATTTTGTCATGGGCTGTAAGCGTATTTTAATTTCAAATAAATATTTCCCAACCTTCAACCGTAAAAACGTTGAATTAGTGACAGATGCTATTCAAGAAATCACCGCAAATAGTATCATCACCAAAGATGGCAAAGAACGTCAAATTGACTGTCTGATTTATGGTACAGGTTTTATTACCGACCCTCGTATATACCTAAAACATTTCGATTGCGTTGGCCGTAACGGCATTGAACTCAAGCAAGCATGGAAAGATGGTGCAGAAAGTTACTATGGGATCAGTACCAAAAACTTTCCGAATCTATTCCAGTTACTGGGGCCAAATACCATTCTTGGGCATAACTCAGTGATTTTCATGATTGAATCTCAGGTCAACTATATTCTCCAGTTAATTCAAACGGTAGATAAAACAGGGACTCAAGCAGTTGAAATCAAGCATGACGTTCAAGATCAGTTCAATCAGCGTGTACAAGATCAGCTTAAAGGAACGGTATGGCAAGCGGGTGGATGTAGCAGTTGGTATCAAGCTGCTGATGGTAAAAACTTTTCGTTATGGCCAACCTACACATGGCGATATTGGTTAGAGACTCGTAAAGTCAATGTCGCTGATTATAATTTTATGAGTACTTCAACTGCTGCCAAATCTAATGCTGCATAAAGAGTAAAGCCTATTTAAAAAAGCCCTCGATTCTATGGGGGCTTTTTTATTTCCAAGCGATACAATAACTTATCTCTTGCACTTATCATCTTTTCATTCTTTTATCTTTTCCAACTGAAAACAGTATTGTTAATAAGCAAATACGGAAAAAACCATGCTATGATTTTAACTACCTACCGTTAGGTAGTAAAACTATATCTGTTTGCTTTCTGCACTGGAGTCTAAAACCATATGCAATCTGCTGCTCCAATTTCTAAAATCAGTTGGTCTTTGTTACTACTACTCTCCTTATTCACAGCCTTAGATGCGTTGGCGATTGATATTTATTTGCCTGCGTTTCCACTGCTTGCCGAAAGTTTTGCAACCACAGCTGGACAGATTCAGTTGACACTCTCGGTATTTTTGATTGGCCTTGCAATTGGTCAAGGTATTTATGGTCCTTTATTAGATCGCTTTGGCCGACGCAATCCCTTATTGATTGGAATCGCAATATTTATCTTGGGCTCATTATTGGCTGCCATTGCACCCAGCATTGAATGGTTGTTAGCAGCCCGGTTTTTACAAGCAATCGGTGCCTCTGCCGGTTTGGTTGTTCCAAGAGCAATTATTTCTGATGTCTGTGATGCCAAAACCAGCGCCAAAAATTTTTCTATTCTGATGCAGGTGATGATGATCATTCCAATCATTGCACCATTGTTTGGTAGCTTCATTCTCCGATTCGGATCATGGACTCTCATTTTCTATATATTGGCAATACTCGGTACAATCTTATGGTTATGGGGCAATTACGCTATACCAGAAACCTTAAAACCTGAGTATCGTCAGCCGCTCCAACTCAGCACAATCAGAATTAGCTATCAAACACTCGCTCTCAATCAAAAATTTATGGCCTACACGCTGGCGGGCGGTTCTATCTTGGGCGGCTTTTTTGTTTATTTAAGCCAATCCCCATTTATTTTTATTCAGCATTATCATATTCATAATGAAGGTTTTAGTACTTTATTTGCAGCCAATGCCATCGGATTAATTATTCTTGGGCAAGTTTCGATCATGTTATTAAAGCGTTGGTCTGCACAACAATTACTGATACTGGGCATGTGTATATTTAGCGGTGCCAGTTTGATCTTACTTCTCAGCGTTTCTTTATCTACCTTAAGCTTATGGCAGTATGTTGCACTGTTAGGACTAAGTATCTGGTCTACAGGTTTTATTTTTGGCAATGTAACGGCATTGACCATGCAACAAAGCCCACAACATTTAACAGGTGCGGCTTCATCATTGATGGGTTTATTGCAATATGCCTTGGCTTCGTTGATTGGCTTGATCGTGAGCTTGTTTGAAATTAATATTAGCCTGCTCCCAGCCAGTCTATTCGTTTGCGGAATGATTGCACTCAGCTTATGTATTTATGCTGCACTTAGACAAAGTGACACTTTTTCGACGACGAAAGCAGAATAATAAGTATCGTACTCAGATCAGCAATTGACTACAATCAAGGGCTGATCAAAACATCTAATGTTTTTAGAATGGCATCTAGTCGAAGTCTGAACTTATCTCGTCCTCCGTAGATCAATTCACTTTGTAGTGCATCCACAAAACTCATACAGACCCGAGCCAAGATTGTACTGTCTAATTGATACTTATTTTCTTTCAACACCGACTGTTGTAGTGCCTGTAAAAACACCTGTTCCAATTCAGCCATGAAAACATGCATTGGCTCAATCACCTGATCATATAAGTGTACAGGTGGACTAATTAAAGCATTCATCCAGAACTGAACTCCATAAGAGAGATCAAAGCGTTGTTCAATACTCATGAAGTAAGCGTGTAATTGCTGCTGAATTCCCATACCACCTTGCAAAACTGTTTTGGCATGTCCCAGTTCTTCATCAATCATGATCGGAATCAAGCTTAGATACAGTTCATCTTTATTTTTAAAATGTGCATAAATTGAAGGCTTTTTAATTCCAACATCAGTCGCAATTTCATTTAAGGATGTTGCTGCAAAGCCTTGTTTTGCAAAACGCTCAAAGGCAAATTTTTGAATCTTCGCTGCTGTCACAAATCATTTACCTCTATTTCTTAAAAAAGTATATTTCACTCCATATAATATTCATAGCGACAATGAGCATCCTGAAGTTGATCAACTGTGTTAGGGACTTCTGACGGATATAAATGCACCTTTATTGCAAAACATTCTATATCAAGTGATATATAAATCTACCCAAGTATCAGATTTCCCTGCATAATAAATCAGCACTCTAAACACGCTGATTGTATGACCTCTCTTGTTTTAATCTTCCAAATTTTTATCTGCCTTAGCTTAGGCTATTTTGTTGCACCGCACCTATCTCAGACACTTAAACAATTTGTATTCAAAATCCTGCCTTATTTTTCTTATATTTTATTGGTTAGTGTCGCATTCGAACTGACTCAGGCCTTAAATCATATCCAAAACCCTGCAACCATTTTACCGCCAGCGCTTTTGATTGCATTTACCACTTCAATTGGTTCTTTTTTCATTTGTCTTCTCACCTACAAACTAATAGATCGGCAAAGCATTCAAGGCAAAATTTCATCACATCTTTTTCTAAATGCACTCAAAAATATTGCCAAAGCCTTTTTAGCTTTAGGAGTCGGTATTTTACTGGGCGTATTGATCAAGATTTCGGGCATTCAAATAGCATTTAACAGCTGGTACTTATTGCTGATCTTTATTTTCTTGATCGGGATCGAACTGGCCTTTACTCAATTTGATCGTAGCTGGTTAAGCTGGAAAATCCTAATGGTTCCCGTAGCTGCATTCATCGGCTCTGGTTTAGCCTCAATTCTGAACTATATTCTTTTATCTAATAATTATAACTTTAATGAAGTCATGGCCTTAGCTCAAGGCTATGGTTGGTATTCAATGTCAGGGATTTTATTTACTGAATTGCATTCCGCCAAACTTGGTGGCATTGCACTTTTAACCGACTTGTTTAGAGAAATTTTTGCAATTTTATTGATGTATTGTCTGGGTTGGCGCTTTCCACGCTCTGCAATTTCAAGTGCCGGTGCAACCTCGATGGATGTCACCCTTGCCATGGTGAAACAATCATGTGGCACACATTACGTACCACATGCCATGATGAGTGGCTTGATTCTATCTCTTCTCGCACCACTCTTAATCAGCTTGTTTTTAAATCTAAAATTCTAGACTAAGCCCAACCCAATTAGATTGAAGCCAGAATTGACTTAAGCATCTCAGTTGGGTTGTCCGCTTTGGTAATTGGACGACCAATCACCAAATGGGTTGAACCATCCAGCATAGCTTGTTTTGGTGTCACAATACGTTTTTGATCATCTGCATTTGAGCCTTCAGGGCGAATCCCCGGAGTAACTAAGGCAAACTCCTGTCCTAACAGATCACGTAAAATTTTAGCTTCTTGTGCTGAACATACCACACCATCCAAACCACTCTCTTGAGTAAGTTTCGCCAATCGCTTTACCTGCTCAACAGGTTCAATATCTAATCCGATATCCCGTAAATCTTCACGTCCCATAGAAGTTAAAACAGTAACTGCAATCAACTGTGTTTGATAATTGCCTGCTTTAAGACGCTCGACACAGGTTTCCATCATTTTACGGCCGCCAGATGCATGCACGTTCACCATCCATACCCCAAGATCTGCTGCAGCACATACGGCCTGAGCCGTGGTATTTGGAATATCATGAAATTTTAAATCAAGAAAAACGTCAAAGCCTTTGTCTTGTAAGCTTTTAACAATCGATGGGCCTACATGAGTAAAGAGCTCTTTGCCTACTTTGACACGACAAAGTGACGGATCAAGCTGATCTACGATTGTTAAGGCGTCATATTGGCTTTTTGCGTCTAGCGCAACAATAATACTCACGAATCTAGTTCCATCACATAAAAATCGGCTAATTATAAATTGATTCAGAGCATGAACAAAGCAAGAAAGTTCTCATATTGAAAAAAAGCTTTTCCACTAAGCTGAAATATACCTATCTTTGTTCTGAAATTAAAATTGCTCGCGTATCTGCTTGCAGTGCCTCAAAGATATGTGGCTGATCCGCAGGGTAACAAATATAATCCCCTTCATTCAGCAATACAGGCTCTGAAATTAATCCAACCTTTGCTTGCCCCTTCATAATAATAATATGCTCAATACTACCAATCGGATGTGGCTGACTACAACGCGGCTCACCCGGTTGGGTTGTTAACATATACACATCACGTCTCGCACCTGTTGGGCAATTAGCCAATAGAATAGCTTGATAATGAGCAATTTCAGAAGAAACCGATGGCCCTTCACCAAAACGAATGACCTGAGTTTGTACAATATGGCTTTCCATTAACTTTGCAAATGGAATATCCAAAGCCACACACAAAGCCCATAATGTTTCCAGGCTTGGATTTCCTTGCGCAGCTTCCAGTTGCGACAAGGTTGATTTGGCTATGCCCGCCCGACGCGCGACTTCTGCCAATGACAGCCCTGCTTTCTGTCTCTCTCTCTGCAAACCCTTTGCAACAATTTCAATTGGCAATGCCATAAACCACCATAAAAAACGGTTGTTCGCTTTGACGAACGATATGAATTTAATCTATTATATCGTACGTTCGTTTGATATAGAAAATAAAGATGCAAAATAAAGAGCGCTATAATCTCGTCAAAGCTATCAGTCTCATTTCAATCGCCACAGGTATTGTCGGTCTTTCACTCGGTTCCGTTGCTGCGAGCTTCAATATACCGATTTGGATTCCAATGATGCTCTCTTTAACTGTATTGGCAGGTGCTGCTGAATTTACTTTTGTAGGTATGATTGCGACTGGTGCGAACCCTCTTTTCGCAGCATTGACTGGAATATTCATCAATTTACGCCATCTTCCATTTGGCTTATCTGTTGCTACCTTTATTGAAAAAAATGCATCTCGCTTTATTGCTTGCCATATCATGAATGATGAAAGTGTAATGTTTGGATTAAGCCAGCAAGAAGATGAGAACAAGAAAAAAGCGTATTGGATGTGTGGATTGGGTATTTGTATTCTTTGGCCAATCGGTGTGTTTATTGGTTACATCTTGAGTAAAAGTATTCCAGATATTTATATATTTGGCATTGACGCTGCTTTTCCTGCCATTCTTTTTGCCTTGATTTTACCTATGCTAAGGAACAGAACTACACGGAATCGCGTGTTTCTCGGTACGACATTGTCTTTAACTTCTATTCCTTTGCTCCCTACAGGTTTACCTGTTTTAGTTTCCATGTTCGGTTTATTACTAAAGGGTAAATCCAAATGAAATATAGTGAAACTTATATCTTTGCTGGTATTGTCATACTTGCATTGGGTACCTATTTCATTCGCTATTCAGGCGTTTATTTAGCCAATCGAATGTCGTTTAAAGAGCAGCATAAGCAACTTCTTGCTGATTCTGCTTGTGTACTCCTATTTACCTTAGCTGTTTTCAATACCATTTTTACTGAAACGCATTTTAGCGGTATCAGTAAAATCATCGGGGTTGCTGTTGCCGTTATTTTTGCCTGGAAGAAATACTCACTGATCGTGGTCATCCTTGTCGCAATGCTAATTACCGCAGTCTTGAGATATCTCGGTCTTCCATAAAGCAAAAAAATAGCCCTTTAATCAAAATAAAGGGCTATTTCCTATCCAGTAATCAAATCTTCAAGGATTGATTACTAAAAATATTCTCAATTACAGTGGAGTACGTGTTTGACTCTCAGGATTGATATCCAACACTGTTTTTTCATGTCGTACACTTGCAGCAGCTTCTGCGGCAGCTTGCTGTGCAAGTTGAATTTGCTCTTTACGAAGATGATCAATATCTTTGCGCAATCTCTTAATTTCCCAACTGGTTTGGAAAACGCGGAAAACCTGTACGCCTAGAAGCAAACCAACAACAACACCTAAGACTAACGTCAATAAAAGTAATAACCCCAAACGCATCGCTGGAACTTGAGTAAATAACAAGTCTACTTGTAGCTCAGCCGGGTTTTGAAGTACCAAAGCAAGTGAATAACCAAAAATGGCAACGAGTAATGCAATTAAAACATAACGCATAAATACCTCAATACTTATTCAGCAGATTCGTTTACTGCATCACGAAGTGCCTTACCAGGTTTAAAATGTGGAACTGCTTTTGCGGCAACATCAACTGATTTACCTGTTTTAGGGTTACGACCTAAACGTGGCTCACGGTGATGTAATGCAAAACTACCAAAACCACGAATTTCAATACGATCGCCACTCGAAAGTGCTTCAATCATCTGATCGATCATGATCTTAACTGCGTCTTCAACCAAAGGCTCAGCCAAGTGTGGGTTTTTTAGTGCAATCCGTTCAATTAAATCAGATTTATTAAGTGCTTCAGTAGTCATTGATGACCTCTTTAATTATTGCTACTTTCCAATGTTTTTAATAATAACCTGTTTAAATACAAAACGGTAGCGCAGTACATGATTACTACGCTACCGTTTACAGTATTTTTGTATAAAAAACTACGTCTCAGTTACAAGAAACGTACTTTTTAACAAATTACTTCATTTGAGCTTTAATTAAGTCACCAATAGTCTTAGGACCATTGCTTTCTGCAGCTTGAGTCGCAGCAGCTTGGCGAGCATTGTTCACAGCTTCTTTCTCTTCAGCTTCGTCTTTCGCTTTGATAGACAAGTTGATAGAGCGAGATTTGCGATCAACGTTGATGATCTTCGCTTCAACTTCTTGACCAACTTCTAAGAATTTAGTCGCATCTTCAACGCGGTCACGGTTGATTTCAGAAGCTTTAAGTGTTGCTTCGATGTCATCAGCTAATTTAACTGTAGCACCTTTAGCGTCAACAGCAGTTACAGTACCTTTAACCATAGCACCGCGTTCATTCGCAGCCAAGAAGTCATTGAATGGGTCGCTGTTTAATTGCTTGATACCAAGGCTGATACGGTTGCCTTCAGCGTCAACAGATAAGATAACTGCTTCAACTGTGTCGCCTTTCTTGTAACGACGAATCGCTTCTTCGCCTTGTTCGTTCCAAGAAATATCAGACAAATGTACTAAACCGTCGATACCACCAGATAAACCGATGAAGATACCGAAGTCAGTGATTGACTTGATCGTACCAGAAACTTTTTCGCCTTTTTCATTTGCTTTAGCAAACTCTTCCCATGGGTTAGCACGAGTTTGTTTGATACCCAATGAAATACGACGACGTTCTTCGTCAACTTCAAGAACCATAACATCAACTTCATCACCGATCTGAACAACTTTAGATGGGTGGATGTTTTTGTTAGTGTGGTCCATTTCTGAAACGTGTACTAAACCTTCAACGCCTTCAGCGATTTCAGCGAAGCAACCGTAGTCAGTTAAGTTAGTTACACGTGCTTTAACGATAGAACCTTTAGGGTAACGGCTCATGATCGCTAACCATGGATCTTCGCCTAATTGCTTAAGGCCTAAAGACACACGGTTACGCTCGCGGTCAAATTTAAGTACTTTAACTGTAACTTCTTGACCAACTTCAACAACTTCTGAAGGGTGCTTGATACGCTTCCAAGCCATATCTGTGATATGTAGAAGACCATCAATACCGCCAAGATCAACGAACGCGCCGTAATCAGTAAGGTTCTTGATTGTACCAGTAACTGTTTGACCTTCTTCAAGTTGAGCAAGTAATGCTTCACGGTCAGCTGAAGATTCAGCTTCCATAACTGCACGACGAGATACAACAACGTTGTTACGTTTAGCATCAAGTTTGATTACTTTGAACTCTAACTCTTTACCTTCAAGGTGAGTTGTGTCACGAATAGGACGAGTGTCAACTAAAGAACCTGGTAAGAATGCACGTACAGGACCGATGTCAACAGTGAAACCACCTTTAACCTTACCAGAGATAACACCAGTAACGATTTCGCCGTCTTCAAAGATTTTCTCAAGTTTAGTCCAAGTTTCAGCACGCTTCGCTTTTTCACGTGATAAAACTGTTTGACCCATACCGTTGTCAAGCGCTTCAACAACTACGTCAACAGTATCGCCAACTTGAACTTCAAGTTCACGTTGTTCATTTAAAAATTCAGCACGGTCAACAACGCCTTCAGATTTAAGGCCAGTGTCAACAGTAACCCAGTCAGAATCGATACTGACAACAGTACCTTGGATGACTGCACCCTTTTCAACGTTGAGGTTTAATTCACTTTCTTCAAAGAGGGCTGCAAAAGATTCGGTCATGATATACCTGATAAAGTCCGCGGTCTTGGATCAGACAAGGCCGGTTTAGTTAAGTTGTTACATTGTCCAAAAAATCTGATCAAGCAATGCTTCAACTGATAAAAAATTGTGTATCTATTTTATACGGCTATTGATATAGTCAACCATCAGCTGAAACACTTCATTGATGCCTATTGTAGAACTATCAATGATATACGCATCCTCAGCGGGCTTGAGCGGAGCAACTGTACGCTCCATATCTCTTTTATCTCTAGCCTGTATGTTAGATAAAATGTCGCTTATTTTAGCATCAAGCCCCATACCCTGCAACTGTTTTACGCGCCTCTCTGCACGAGACTCAGCTGATGCCGTTAAGTAAATTTTCGCTTGAGCCTCTGGAAAGATCGATGTAGCCATGTCTCTGCCATCAGCAACCAGCCCTGGTGCTTGAATAAATGCACGTTGACGTGCGAATAATGCTTTTCTTAAAGCAGGGACAGTTGCAACTTTAGAGGCATACTCTCCAACCTGTTCAGTACGAATGGTATTGCTCACATCCACACCATCAAGCAAGACCTGTGTCGCCGCCTCGGTCGTTTTAAATTCGATATCCAAATTTGTTGCATATTCGACACATTGGTCTAAATTCACGTCAATTTGGTCAAGCAAACCACGTTGAAACAATGACAGCCCAAGTAAACGATATAACGCACCTGAATCCAATAAATTAAATTGGTAATGTGCTGCAATTTTAGCGGCCAGCGTACCTTTACCTGAACCGCTTGGACCATCAATCGTAATAATATGAACTGTCATTCCCATCTCTTATAAAGCAACTGATTTGGCTAATTTTGAAAAGCCTAGTGTAATGGCTGCTTTCAGTTGTGCAAGAACTAATTTACTCACCAACGGTGCTTTTGCCGTAAATTCAATCTTATATGTGACCAAAGTGATAAAAGGTGTAATTTCTTTAAACTCAATTTGACCCAGATGATGCTTCACCAACGGGTTGTTAATTAGCTTATATTCAATCCGTTTATTTTCTTCCAGTAAGGTAATTTCTTCCTGTAATGGCTTGATTGGACCAAATCCCATGCGGCGAATCGAGCCAACACCATCAGGACGTTTCGGGTCAGTTGAGTCCTTCACACGGACAACCTGCAAAGGTGCAAATGCCTTGTTATACGTGGCATGTTTTGACAGCAGGTCGAAAACTTCAGAGATCGGTGCATTAAATTCTTTTTTTACAGTAATTGCATTACGCATAACATCGCCTTTTTATATGACCCAACATCTTGGGAGGCTTAGTTTGCCATACTATAAGTGACATTTTTAATCATTTAGGGACGTTTTTGACAACCGGATTCTCTTCTTTTCATCCCGCCTTTGCTTAAAAAAATCACTCAACTGTTGCGAGCATTGTGCTTGTAGACAACCCTGCTCAAAGGCAAATTTGTGATTGTAATAGCCACTATCGAGTAATGCTCTTGCACTGACTAATGAACCTGCTTTCGGTTCTGTTGTAGCAAATACCACTCGCTGCACACGTGCATGCACTAACGCCCCAACACACATGGTACAAGGTTCAAGGGTGACATAAAGCGTAGTATCGTCTGGCAAACGATAGTTATTTAATGCCTGACAGGCTGAACGCAGTGCTTGAATTTCAGCATGTGCGGTTGGATCAGAAAGTGTAATCGGAGCATTGTATCCCGCTCCAATCATCCGTCCATGGCTCACTAAAACGGCCCCCACAGGAATTTCACCTTGAGCTGCGGCCAATGCAGCCTGCTCATAGGCAAGCTGCATCCAGTATTCATCATTACAATTTTCAGAACTCATAAGACTCAGGCAATCACACCATAGTGCTTTAATAGCGCATTCCAGCTTTCAATATTGGTCACAGGAGCACAATCCCCCAAGATACCTTTTAAGCTGAGTTGCTCTGTTGCTTGCCACTCTGGAGATAAGTCCTTATCCACTAAACGGGCACGCACCCCTTCAACAAAGTCAGGATGACGGATTTTCCAATCAGAGATTTGCGCTTCCAGTGCAAAAACTTCATCCCAGGCATGACCTTGTTTGCCCCACTGCCATAACAACCAAGTAATCGCTGCTGTACTCGGTGAGCCTTTCTGCAAGTTTTCACTGGCTTGACGCAACCAGTCACTACTTGCATCACTCAAACCAATAATCGACTGGTAGTCATATTCAAAGCTTTGTCCACGACATACGCTATGAATCACATCAATCGAATTTTGTAATGGACCCGATGCTACAGGACGATGCAAACTATTTAAGGTGTCGTCAATTGCTCTAAATGCGCCTGCTGGATAATGGTTCCAGTCCACATTTAATACCTTTTGCAAGACATTATCACGTTGCGCTTCACAAATATGCGTTGCCCAACCAATGCTAAATGCACCCGCAGCCGTCATGATTGAACCCGTCAATCCTGTAAACAAGCCAATTTGTCCTCGATCCGCCAAGAAGCGACTCGCACCGACATCCGGGTATAAACCAATATTAATTTCTGGCATAGCCAAACGTGAATAAGGCGTGACCAAGCGGAAGGGTGCGGCCATAAACAGACCTAGCCCACCACCCATGACATAACCCTCACCCCAAACCACGATCGGTTTAGCATAATTATGTAACAGCAAATCAAGCGCATATTCTTGCTGGAAGAATTGATTGGCTGCGTCAACTTCCTGATTAATAACTAATTGACGTAATTTACGAACATCTCCACCAGCACAAAATGCTTTAGGCGTAGTGGAATCAAACCAAATGGCTTTAACTGTTTCATCGACATGAAAATCTTGGAAAACCTGAAGCAATGCAGTGACGATTGGTTCATCCAGTGCATGCAAAGATTTAGGGCGGTTCAGACGAATGATTCGCCAACCATTTTTTGCGTGTTCAATAACTAAATCTGGATGATAGCTATTTAAATCAGGAGAAGTCATTATGCGTCCAATTGCCAGTCTATAGGCTCAATGCCATGTTGTTTCAAATAATGATTAGTTTTAGAAAACACTTTACAGCCAAAAAAACCACCACGATTCGCAGCTAGGGGTGATGGATGTGCTGCGCTAAGAACCAGATGTTTATTACGATCAATACGTTGGCCTTTACGCTGCGCATAAGCACCCCATAAAATAAACACCACATGTTCACGCTGTTCATTCAATACATCAATGACTGCATCGGTGAAATCTTCCCACCCGCGTTTCTGATGAGAAGTTGGTTGACCCGCTTCTACCGTGAGTACACTATTAAGTAATAACACACCTTGTGCCGCCCATTTACTCAAGTCACCATGACGTGAAATCGGTACAGCCAAATCCGTATTTAATTCGTGAAAAATATTACGCAAAGATGGCGGTAATGCAACCCCTCTTTGTACAGAGAAACTTAAACCATTGGCCTGATTTGGACCGTGATACGGGTCTTGCCCTAAAATCACGACCTTTACTCCACAAAGCGGCGTTGTATTCAGTGCATTAAAAATCTGTTTACTTGGTGGATAAATTGTTTTTTGGGCAAGCTTTTCTTGTTGTAAAAACTCACGCAAGTCATCCATCTTCTGGCTAAGTAAAAACTCTGATAATGAGATTTTCCAAGACTCGTCCAACTGAACTTTACTTAATTTGTCCTGCTGCTGTTCAGTAATTTCCATCCATATTCCTTGAAAAATATTCACTCAATAAAGTGAAGAAAGCACTCAAATATTAACTTGTAATTCTACGTTTGGATTTTGGAATTTGATTCCATTTTTCAGATTTTCGTACATTTGAATGTCACTCCACTCGGCTTGTACCTGTTCTGAAAATACAATTTGGTCCAGACTTAATGCACCCATTTGCGCATTGTCAATATCTTCCTGAAAGCTCTGTGCATAACCCGTATCCGTTTCATGCACAATAACAGAATAAACCTGCACATCACCCTCACCATTCTGAGTTGTGGTTGAATTCAAGACCTGCTGAGCAAGATAGAAGAAGATACGGGAAAATTGTTCGGCTGAGGGTGAAACAGGCAACGCAATCCAACGTGCGCTGAATGTTTTACATGCATCAATATATGCAGGATCATCTTTCTGCCAAAAACAGATCGCATGATCAAAACTATCAAATAACTCTTTGATCACGCCTTTTAACAAACCGAAGTCATAGACCATTTGCCCATGATCCAACTTTGACGCTTTTAATAATAATTCAACTTTATAGCTATGCCCATGAATCGAGCGCTTACAACGATCCGATGTACAGTTCCGTACAATATGAGCATTTTCAAACTTAAATAATTTACGAATTAACATGCACCAAGCTAATCTTTTATCTGCAAACGGATTTTATTATAAAACAAAAAAAGCGGCATTGGGATTGATTTTAAACCTTGTCACCATTTGATAAACCAATCTTTAAATTACTCAAATGGTGACAAACTTCTAGAGTAAACAAATACTTGTTTGTCTTTTCTCATTAATGAACTGGTAAATTGGCGTTTTCGTTCGCTTAAAACAACTTCGATTTGTGCGGTAAAATAGTTTGACTTGCTATCTAGCAACGTAGCTGCATCTGTTTTGCTTTGTTCGTCTATGCCAGAAAATGCACTTAGCTTCCATAGATCATCGACGTTATTGAAGTAGCTTAAGTCAGCCTGCTTACGTTTCAACTCTTGCTCCACCGCTTTTACATCTACTTTTGAGTCAATACTGGCCAGCAACAACGCAGAAGCAGTATTCATATTGACCTTGGTTCTCTCTGGCAAAGCAGTCACATAAGGCTTAATCAAATCATAATTTTTACCTTCAAAGCCTCTCACCAACTTTAATTCCTCAACACTATGAAATTTTGTATTTGGTACTAAATAAGCAGGATCTAACCCCTGATAATAACTACTCTCAGCCCCCATTGCACCTGCTACCTCATCATTGGTATCTTGCCAATCGATTACAGCCTGACTGAGTTCCGCAGGTAAACCAACTCGTTGCAGCAACTTTTCAAACCAACGTCGAGCCGAGTCATCCACCTGATTACCGTCTGCTTTAACCAAATTATTGAGATTAAATTTCCCCGACTCATCAGTTAAACGTCCTGACACAAAGCCATCTTCTACTGGAAATGGGGGCATGGGCTTAGCCCAATTTTCCTGTAAATGATCAATCGCACCACCATTATCACTGTCTTGAATGAGCAACTCAGAGAAGAAAGCTTCTGCACTTTTTGCATATAATAAAGATTGATTTTGACGCATCAAATACCCCGTATTTTCCGAGGTATTGGTTTGTCGTTTCGCGATAGTCGCTGCTAAAATTGTCGCTAAAGCTACCATCACCAGAATGGTCAATAAGGCGACACCATGCTGAGATGCCCCAAATCCATGAGACTTTTTACTGACGCGTTCTTTTATCTTAATCATTGTGATGGAAGCTCGGTATGATTAGATGAATTTGATCCATCTTTATTCGGTGGGTTTATTCCCCCATTTGTATTTGAGTTCCCTAGGTATTGTGAATAAACTTGCGTATTTAACAGGCTAAAGATCCATTCATAATCAGTACCAGCAACGGTCAGCTGTATTTTCAAACCCAAGGGTAATTTCTTGAGCTCGGCTATATTGTTTGGATCACTATTTTCTGGCCATTGAGTTAGCTCTTGAGGATTCAGAACCATCACTTTAAATTGATCAACATTCTCCAATAAGGTACTTGAGACTGGCTGTACACGATTTGGAATATTAAGATTTGAATATTTCAGTCGATATACTTTCTTTTGTGTAGAGTCATATCGATATTCAATACGTTCATAAGGTGATAGTCCCTGTTTCAATGGGTCAGAAACACCTGCTTTGCTAAAAGCAAAATATTGATTATTCAACACAATAGCAGCCTGTAACTGTCGACCATCATTTGCAGTCAATGGAATAATCTGCAAGCTGTCTCTTAAAACCTGCTGATAAGCATCTTGCAAGGCAAATAAATGCATTTCATGCTCTGCATTTCTATCTTTTACTTTTAATAGATAATCAAATACCTTCCACCCCAACATGGAAAGTACAGCAAAGATTGCGATTGCAACCAGCAATTCCACTAAGGTAAATCCTGACTGAGGTGAAGAACGATTGAAAGCAGGCCTAGATCGCTTTGCAAGAAAGCCACGCTTAGCCCGAATCCAAGTTGAAAAGCGATGCTCGAAATTATATGTCATTGTGTTCTAGCCTTTGCTGGATAGTTAAAGAACACAAGATTAGTAACACCCGCTTCAACCTTCCCTTGTTCATTATTAAATAAACTGACTTGTAACTCGATGCGTTGTATCTTCGGGCTAATGGTAGATTGTGCTTTTTTGTCAATTTGCCACGTTTCGCCTTGCGAAGTCACTTGCTTGGATTGTGTCCCGTCCAGCCATTCCTGATTGATTTCCATCCTTGCCACTTCATTCATTGCGACAAATTGTGCCTTTGTCCTTAAGATTGCATTTGCTGTCGATTGCGTATATTGCATCGCGACTTTCGTTAACGCGATGGCAGCCACGGCAAAAATCGCCAAAGCCACCATTACTTCGAGTAAGGTAAATCCTGAGCGAGGGTTAGTCAAACAACGTTTCACTCGAGCGCAAGACGAAGAGCTATGCTCGAAGTGAGCACGATTAAATCGAGCACCGCTCGGCCCTGCTGCAAGGCGAGAAGCTATGCTTCGAGTATAGAGGTTAGTGAAACAACGTTTCACCCTGAGAAGCGCAGCTTCGCAAGAAGACGGAGAGCTATCATCTGAATCTTTAATTTTCATCTATTTTACCCAAATGATCTAGCTCTAACTCATGGCCAATTGGTTGTTGCTCATAATAGAACTGAATCCGAACTGGCTTCACTTCACCATTGCCGAACCAAATTAGTTGTGGTGTTTTACCACCCAATAAATCTTCATTTTTCGCTTTGCTATAGTTTGCCGTGTCTAAGCTTTGAATACTGAAAGAAACACGATCTGGTAACTGTCGGGTTTTAAATTCTTTATAGAGCCGCCAAGTACGATCTGCCTGTTGAATCTGCTCCCGACTCTGATCGTGATATTCAAACAGGTTATAACTAAATGGGGCAACATCTGTAGCATTTTGAGTGTTTAAGGCAAAAACTTTGGCCTGATCTGTCGCTTCTTTATTAATTTTTTTGAGATCAAGAATAAACATTTCCCTAGCTTGCATTGCTCGACGTTGATCCACTCCACCGATATTTAACACCACCAAAGATGCCATAATCGTCATAATGACAATCACCACCATGACCTCAATCAGAGTAAAGGCTTTTTGTAATCGCAGTGATGATCTCATCGTCTTTTCAACTAAGGTAAAGCAGATTCAAGTAACTTGGGTAATGCGAGTGCCTGTTCAATATAAGCAACACGCAATGTGTCTCGCGATCCAATGTAACGTTGATAAAAACTCGAATTCAAAATTACAGCCGCGCCATAGGTCAACGACCAAATGGAGGCGAGATAATCACGTGTGGTCATGGTGCTATTGATGTCCAACAAGTAACTCTCAGTCATTCGAATGATGATACGTAAACGTTGTCGACGCACTTTATATAGTTCACTAAACAGCAACTGAATGCCCTGACCCGTTGTTGAAAGACGTTCTTCGATTTGGTGAAATAAAGCGGTACGCTCAGGATGATGCAAATGATGCAGCATAAAAAAAGCCAAATGTTCTGGAAAAGCTTTTTCAGTATCTTGAATCATTTCAAGTAACATGCGCTCATTGCGAATAATCAGCAGCATATATAATTCGTCTTTACTTTGAAAATGTTTGTATAAGGTCCCTTTTGCAAGATCTAGTTCCGCTGCTAAGGCATCTAGTGTCATGCCCGCTTCACCATTTTCTAATAGGAGTTGCTCCGCGATTTGAAAAATTAATACTTCTCGTGCTCTGAACTGAGCTTGCCGATCCATTTTCACGTAATAACTCTCTTTCCTAATACAACAAAACCGTTTATTTCAAATTTAAGAGATTCTCAAAATTTTGTGTTGTAATCCTGCCAATCTCTTCAACCGATTTATCATATACATCACTTAATGCTTTTGCTACAAAAGGAACGTATTTCGGTTCATTGGTTTTACCACGGTATGGAACGGGTGCCAAATAAGGACTATCCGTTTCAATCAGTAACCGATCAAGTGGCACCTGTTTCGCAACATCCCGCAAGTCTTGTGCATTTTTGAATGAGACAATTCCTGAAAAGGAAATATAATAACCACAATCCAGAACAGCTTTGGCAGTTTCCCAATCTTCAGTAAAGCAGTGCAGAATACCATGTGTAGAGTGTTCCGCCCGAATAATATCGACTGTATCGTGTTTCGCTGCTCGGGTATGCACCACTACAGGCTTTTTGACAATTTTCGACGCTTCAATATGGCGTGCGAAGCAACGTTTTTGCTCAGCCACGAAATCAGTACTATGGTAATAGTCCAACCCCGTTTCCCCCAATGCCCAGACTTTATCTGATTGTGCAAGCTTCACAAGATAGTCGGTTGTTGCACGCGCCATAATCTGCTCATCTTCACAAGGATGCACACCGACTGAGTAACCAACATCATCATGTCTTGCCGCAATGTCTGCCAATTTAACATGATCATCCAAATCGACTGAAATCCCCATGAACTTGGAAACACCTGCAAGCCGAGCTTGCTCCAGTGCCTGATCTAAATCACCGTTATAAGGTGTCAGATCCAACATGGTTAAATGGCAATGCGTATCAACAAACACTCTTTTTTCCTATTCTCTTAACAACTACATCGTATAGCTTGGACGATCCAAGCCTTTCATACCAGCAAGAAGCTTTTCAGCTTCATTTTTATAATACACACCTTTTTCACCAACCAACTGAATTGCAAAGCCTTGTGGCTTAAAATGGGTTTGTTTATGTGAAATCCAGATCACTTTTCCTGTGAGAGGAATCTTTTGTGATTGCTCAGGCAACGTTGCCAATACAAACACTTCTTGTCCCATTTTAACTGCCTGTTTGGTCGGTACAAATAACCCCCCTCCCGATACAAAAGGCATATAGCTAGATTGCAATGTAGATTTGTCAGTAATATTAACCTGTATAATTCCGCCCATCATTTGTGGTTGCATAACATTCCCCTGTCAAACACTCAATTAATTAAAACATTAATAATTTTATACCATTGATAAATCTAAATATATTACAAAAGTTGTGTGGATTTATAGCACACACTCTAGTGACAGGCCCGTAAAAAACCTATACTCGATTTATAACTTGATTATAGAAAACAATCGAACAAACAACAAATAATGTTTAGGTAAAAGCAGAGTAAAGTAGACAATCCGAACTTTATTTAAACAAGTCATGTAGTCTAAAAAGAAATATTTAAATTCATATGACAATTCTTCAGTTCGGTTTAAATCTTTTAGTTCAATTTAAACTGAAAAAATTAAAGAAAAGGAGTTTGAACATGAAAAGAATAGGCCTATCGGTATTTTGTAGCTTTTTCTTGCTGAGTACCTCCATGCTCTATGCTGAAAACTTGAAAAAACAACCTAAATTTACCGACTACCCTGTTCGGATGTACAAAGGACCCACGGCTCAACTGGATATGACTGATGACTATGCCCGTTTATTTAGAACACGATTATCACAAGGCCTAACAGAAAGACCAGATTATGCTGGAGAATATGTAGTAGTTGGTTGGGGCTGTGATGCAATGTGTTATAGCCTCACCTTAATTAGCAAAAAAACTGGTAAAATTTTACAGACATTCGGAGGCGAAACCGGAGAAAAATTGATTGATACCCAACCCAACAGTTTGCTATTGATCACACATGGTTCTGTCAAAGTGAATGGAAAAGACATTTATGCCAAAAAATTCTATCTACTCAAAAACAATCAGTTGAATCTAATTTACCATACACCCATTGCAGCAGAGCATGAAGATGAGAATGGAAAATTCAACCCATAAGACAATGATTTCAATGAGATATAGCAAGGCCTGCTTGCTATATCTATCACATTCACTATTTTGATGCTTTAACAATTTCAGCTTTATCAAAGGAGAACCAGCATTCACCTTGAGTTGCCCATTTTGATTCAGTCGTTCCCAACACACCAGTCACCGTAATTCGATCACCAACCTTTAAATTACTGATTTTATCGGTATTCACTTTTAAATCATCACGAGTCAATCCCTGTCCTTTACATTTCGCATTACTTGGATCTTTAAAGATAATCGCAATCTGGTTTTGGGAAATCACCTCACCTGTTTTAGTAATACGTGTAATGATTCCAGGTACTTCAAGACGCTGTGCATCCCACTTTCGCTTTGCTGTAATTTCATTCTGTTGCCAATCTCTCCAAATTTCTGACAGAGTTGCCTTCTTAGCAGGCCCTAAGCCACGGAAGTCTCCACTCAAAATATCTCCAGTTTTATTTAAAATTCCATCCGTTGCTGACATTGCTGAATCCAAAGTCTGACAAGCACTCAATGACAGACAGCCCAAAGCGACTAAAAGTGTTTTTATTTGCATATCTCAATTCCCTAGCATATCTAGCAAAACGCCATGTGAAAAAATAACATATTTACTTAAAAATGTGAATTTTTAACACTCGACTAAGGAGATTTTTCCAATAAAAAAAGCCACCCGTATGAGCAGCTCTTTCCTAAAAATCAAAAAAAGAATTTTCTATTTTTCGGTACATTTATAATCAAAATCCAAGGTGCTAATCATTCGATCAGTATTTCTTGAAATGACTGAAATATTATTCACCCCAGCTTCAATATAAAATTTACCACTAAACTGATTCGCTACTGAGCCACGATCATGATTGAAAGAATAGTTATAAATACATTCATAGGCCTGAGATCCTATATTTGAAGCATTAATCACAAATGAAGAGCCATTAATATTTGATACAAATTTTGGTTCTGCCCTTACAATGCTTGGTATCATTAAAAATGATAAAGCAAACGCGATAAATGTTATTTTCATCTCTATATTCCTTATTTTTTAATATTATTGTGAAGTAACTCACATTTTATATACATTTTATAAGGATTAAAGAGCGAAGAACAATTTATATACAAAGCTTACATAATCACCACAAAGATAGCTCCACAGATTAGAAAACAGAGCTAAGCATATAAATTTAATTAAAATATTTTTTAAACCAACTTAACCAACGTTCATTAGCTGAATAAACAACTCATCCATAACCAATTGGGTTTGTACATTTTGCTCAATCATTAACTTTTTCTTCTGTAAATCAGAATAAATCGTAAAGAGTGTCTCTAAACTATAAAACTCAGCCAGTGGCTTAAAATCCAAATCATCATTCTTTAATGATTGATTCAACTTTAAACTAATCAAATCCCCTAACAGATATTCAAACATAGTTATCCATTCAGCGAAATTTAATTCTTTAGACCACTTATTTGAATAGTTTAAAGGCATATTCTTTTCGGCAACCAACTTAAGCCAATCCTGTAGAAATAAGGCACGTTTCTGTAGCCATTCACTCTTTTCAATTTCAATAGCCGTTAAAGGCATATCATTGGCAAGGTTCAGCAATAAAGAAACTTGCTCAGCACTAATTTCAGGAATTTGCTGTTTTATAAATGCTTGTGCATCTGAGATCGTTAATCGATCTAAAGCAAAATGCTGTAATCGACTTCGAATCGTTGCTGGAAGTTTTAAGTAATGATCAGCCAATAAGATCAGTACCACTTTCTCGCCAGGTTCCTCCAACGTCTTAAGTAATGCATTGGCCGAGGCCGTATTTAATGCTTCAGCAGGCTCAATAACGACAACACGCCAACCTTCTCCTGTTTGCTGAACAAATGGGAGTAAATCTCGAATCTTTTCAATTTTAATTTTAGCATTTTGCTTTTTATTCTCTTCATCCGTGGTGATATGCACATAATTTGGGTGAGTGTCAGACTTTAACCATTGGCAACTCGTACATTCACCACAAGCAGCCTGCACTTGCTTATTCAAACAAAGAACCCAAGCCACAAATCGCGCCGCAAACTCTTTTTTTGCGCAGCCTTGCTTTCCATAAAACAAAAGGCCGTGCCCAAGCTCAGGAAACCGTGTAGTTAACAATTCCCATGTTTGGGTATGCCAAGGATATTTCACCGTAGATTGAATATCGACCATAATTATTGAAAGGCACTCACAGGCATAGTGTTTAATCGATCCAGATCCGCTTGCGTATCAACGCCTGGTGGTAAATTGGCTTCTGCAACGGCTATGGCAATACGATGACCATTTTCAAGTACACGCAGTTGCTCTAGACTTTCTAATTTCTCAAGATGCCCCTGTTCCCAAGTGATATACTCTTGCAGTAATTTAACACGATAAGCATATAAACCTAAGTGACGGAAAGCTTGATCATGCAATGTTGGCTCAGCCAGTTTCGCACCATCACGATCATATGGAATAGTGGCACGGCTAAAATATAGCGCCTCATTACGCTTACTCATGACCACTTTGACAATACTATCTCGCCGAAACTCATCCAGCTGATGAATCGGTTCACATAGTGTTGACATTGAGCACTGCGGATTGTCGACCAAAAGTTGGCTAACCTGCTGAACAAGCTGTGCTGGTAGCAATGGCTCATCCCCCTGTACATTGACGATAATATCATCTTGCAACCATCCCTTCAGCCGCGCAACCTCACTTAAACGGTCTGTACCTGAAGGATGCTCTGTACTGGTGATGACCACATCAACGCCTTCTGCACGGCATACTTCAGCAATCCGCTCATCATCTGTCGCTACACAAAGGTCATCAAAGCCAGCAACTTTTTTGGCTTGATCAACCACACGCAAAATCATTGGGCGGCCATGAATAAGCAATAAGGGTTTTGCAGGCAGGCGAGAACTCGCAAAACGAGCCGGAATAACAATATGTTTCATGGTCGCTCTCTAAGAAAATTGAATACCAACTTGCTGTAGTTGCGACTTCAGCAAATCATAGCAATCAGATGATAAAACAGCCTCAACGGGTACAACCCAGATTGGAATATTAAATTCAGAGTTTTGCTTTAATAATGCCTTGAACTTTACCGCATCTTTCTCAGTGGTAATAATCGCATCATGATTATCGAAAGTTAGATCAGCAATCTCATAATCATGATGATCTGGAAACTCATGGGCCTGATATTGCTGCACCTTCAAGGTATTCAAAGTTTGATAAAAACGCTGTGGAAAGCCGATGCCAACAACTGCATTAAAGTACTGACTGGCATCAAACCATTTCGTCTCTACATCAGGATTTAACAGATAAGGTTCCCCAACTGCTAAATGCATATTTCTTTGTGCTTGTGCAGTTTTAGTATGTGCAATCACGGTGCTTTTTTTTAAGCGTGATTTGGGCTCACGCAAATATCCTTCAGGTAAGAGTTTTTCATTGCCTAAACCACGATTCTGATCCAATACAATCCATTCGATTTGCCGCGCTAAAGCCCAATGTTGCAGGCCGTCGTCACTAATAATTAGATCAAGTTTTTCATTTTCAAGAAGCAACTCAATAGCAGCTTGTCGGTTTGGCCCAACAGCCATCGCTACACCGGTCGATTGTACGATCAGACAAGGTTCATCCCCTGTAGCCTCAGGTTCTGAACCCTTCGTCACCAAAAGTGGAAATGGGCCTGTGCCACCATAACCACGGCTAATTACTCCAACTTTTAAATGATGCTGCTGTAAGTACTTAACCAACTGGATCAATAACGGTGTTTTACCACTACCACCAACTGTAATGTTTCCAATCACCATAACAGGCACTGGCGCTTGATAAACAGGCTTAATTCCATGTTGATACAGCGCCTGATTCGCACAAAAACCGAGTCGATATAACCATGACAATGGGCGCAACAGCACTAACCACGAAGCCTGTTCATTCCAAGCATCCTGAATCCGCTGTGCCATCGACATGCTTAATTTTCCTCAAAATTGCGTTGATGTAGTTGATAGTACATACCATGCTTGGCAAGCAATTCAGCATGTGTCCCTTGTTCAATAATTTGCCCTTTATCCATGACTACGATCATATCTGCATTTTCAACTGTTGAAAGACGATGTGCAATTACAATTGTAGTACGTCCTTGCATGGCTTCATCAAATGCCTGTTGGATGAAATATTCAGATTCATTATCGAGTGCACTGGTCGCTTCATCCAAAATCAAGATCGGAGAATCTTTTAAAATCGCCCTTGCAATTGCGATACGCTGACGCTGACCACCTGACAAATTCAGGCCTTGTGCCCCAAGAATCGTGTCATAACCTTGTGGCAAGTTCATGATAAAATCATGTGCAAATGCTGCTTTAGCGGCTGCAACAACCTGTTCATCAGTCGCATCTTGTAGCTGACCATAAGCAATATTATCACGCACTGAACGGTTAAAAAGTACGACCTGTTGATTCACTGTCGAAATTTGTGACCGCAAATACGACAATTCAATATCTTGAACAGGAATATTATCAAAATAAATTTTCCCTTCGCTTAACTCTTGAAAGCGTGGCAACATATTCACCAGTGAGGTTTTTCCTGCGCCAGACCGTCCTACCAATGCAATAGTTTGTCCTGCTTTGATATCCAAAGAGAAGTCTTTAATTGCATGCGTGCCATCTTCATAACGCAAATTCGCATGCTCAAATTTAATATTACCGTGTAAGACTGGTTTAAGCTGTCCGTTATTGACTTCTTCAGGCATATCCAGCAATTCAAATACGGAATGTGCTGCGGCTAAACCACGTTGTAGCTTTTCATTGATATCAGTTAAGTTTTTTACTGGTTTTGAAATTAAACCTGCTGCAGTAATATAAGAGACAAACTCACCTGCAGATGTATCACCCAATACCTGTGGACGTAGAGCCAACCACAAAATGATTGCCATTGCCATCGACAATAACAGTTGAATGATCGGACTATTAATATTCTGTACCACCACCATTTTTAAACCGCGGCGCAGGTTCTCCTCAGAAGACTTATAAAAACGCTTCTGTTCAAACGCTTCACCGGTAAAACTCTTTACAACAGAGTTTCCTGTAATGGTTTCTTGTACCACGTGGTTGACATCGCCCATGGTATTTTGGACCTGGATCGACAGTTTCCGCATCTTTTTCGATGCAATTCTCACCAGCAAACCAATAAATGGCATAAAAACCACAATACATAGGGTTAAACGCCAATTGGTATAAAGTAAATAACTCAATAAACCAACAACAATCAAACCATCTTTAATCAATGTTTGCAGAGATTCGGAAGACGCTGCTGTTAACTGCTCTACGTTATACATCAGTTTCGCACTGATATGACCCGCACTGTTATCAAGATAATATTGTGATGGGAGCCTTAAAAGTTTTGCATAAACTTCCTGGCGAATGCTAAACACCAAACTGCGTGAAATCACCGCAGAAAAGTAACCACCGAGAAATAGACCAAAACCACGGAAAAACATCAATAAAACAATTAGCGCTGGAAACCAATCCAGATTTGTTCGGCTACCTTCTTGAATGGCATCAATAATGTACTTCAACAGTTTTGCCACAGAAACTTCTGTCGCTGCATTGATTCCGAAACCAAGCAAGACTAATAAGGCAACGCCCCAATAAGATTTTAAATACGATATTAAACGGACATAAACCTTAAAATCCTGATTCACTCAGTAAAACCTCTTGTTGGAACCTTGGTGCTGATATTGACGTTAACAAAACCGAGTTGACCGGCAACATCCATCACGCGAATCACGTCTTGATGCGCAGCTTTGGCATCAGCCGCAATAATGAACATAAAATCACGACGATCTTGTGCAATCTGCTTGATAGCCGTGCTTAAATCAGCAATATCCTTGCTTGATAAAGCTTGACCATTAACAGAATAATGTCCTGTGGAGTCTACCATGATTTCAATTTTGTGATCGAATTGTTTAGGCGGAACACCTTGTGCATCGGGTAATGTCAGATTTATACGACTTTGCTGACTAAATGTCGTCGATAATAATAAAAACACCAAAATAAATAACATACAGTCAATCATTGGTGTCAAATTGATATGAATATCTTCAACTTGAGAGCGTTTAAATTTCATATGAACACCTCGGCTTAGCTTGCACGACGATGTTCATGTGCATAAGCTGCTTTCTTATAAAAAAGTGCAGCATGAAATAGTGTTGATTGCTGTTCTAATTCGGCAACATACTCATGTACTACTCGTTGAAAATAACGATAAGCAATCATTGCAGGAATCGCAATCAGCATCCCTACAGCAGTCGTAATTAAAGCTTTGGAAATACCTGGCATCATCATACTGGCATTACCCGCTGAACCGACATCAATCACTAAAAAAGATTCAATAATCCCGAGCACTGTTCCCAGCAAACCCAACAAAGGAGCAATCGCGCTCAAAGTTCCCAAGAAGTTAATATTTTTTTCAAGATGACTAATCTCTTGAGATGCGGTTGCTTCCATCTGAGCACGCGCAAATTGCTCACCCTGATCTTGATGGTCATAACCTGCTTTTAAAATACGACCTAACGGGCTTTTTGATGCTTCCTGTTGTTGTAAATGTTGAATCACCGACTCGGCATCAGAACCACTGATAAGCAAAACTTGCGGTAAAACTTGTGACCGTTTTAAACGAATGTATCGTTCAAGTGCAATGGCAACCGTAAAAATTGATGAGAGAATAAGGGGCAGCATTAACCAACCACCCGCTTTCACAAGTTCCCACATATTATTCCCCAATAATATTTAAAATATAAAAGGATGGAACAGGATTCGTTCATCATTCAATTATCTTTACAGACCCGATAAAGGAACCCAATCCTTAATATTAGTTAGGTAAACAAATATTGAGGATTCCATCCAACTCATCCAATGAGTGGTAATGAATGACCATTTTCCCTTTACCTTTTTGGTTATGGTCAATTTTCACATTTGCCCCGAAACGCTCTGACAGCTTCAGAGTCAACTGTTCAATATCAGGAGATACCTGAACCTTTTCTTTTTCAGGTTTTGGTTCACTCCACTCACGAACTAACTGTTCAGTCTGTCGTACCGACAAACCTTTTTCAATCACGATCTGTGCAACCGCGATTTGATCTTTTGCTTTCAAAGCCAAAATAGCACGGGCATGTCCCATATCAATCTGACCTTGTTGCATCAAATCTTTAATTGGATCTGCCAAGCTGAGTAAACGTAATAAGTTACTGACTGTCGTACGCGCTTTGCCAACAGTATCTGCAATTTCTTGATGGCTCAAACCAAACTCATCATGGAAACGTTGTAGAGCCACCGCTTGGTCAATCGGATTCAAATCTTGACGTTGAATATTTTCGATCAATGCCAAAGCAATCGCGACTTGATCATTTAAGTCACGCACAATTGCAGGAATTTCTGTTAACCCTGCTAATTGTGCCGCACGCCAGCGTCGCTCACCTGCAATAATTTCATAGGGGTGTTGTTCATCGTCGACAGGACGAATCACAATCGGTTGCATCACGCCATGTTTTTCAATCGATGCGGCAAGCTCTTGTAAATCTTGTTCTTGAATAAAGCGACGTGGTTGGTATTCGCCACGCTTCAATAAATTGACATCAATTTGCTTGAGTTGACCATGATCCAAGGCTTGTGCTTCAAGTTGCAATTTTTCTTTTTGAATTGAACCCAATAGCGCATCTAAACCACGACCTTTAGCCAATCCGCGTTTTTTGATGCTCATACCGCACTTCCTTTTTTCACTTTACTTTTCTTCAACATTTCAGCGGCTAGGTTCAAATATGAAACAGCGCCTTTAGAACTTTTCTCAAAATAAATCACTGGCAACCCATGCGCGGGCGCTTCTGCCAAACGAATATTTCGGGGAATGACCGTTTCATATAACTTTTTACCAAAATATTGCTCCAGCTCTGCTGACACATCACGTGTCAATGCATTCCGAGCATCATACATGGTACGTAATACCCCAACAATTTCCAAGTTTGGATTAAGGGCTTTTTGTATACGATCAATCGTTTGAGTGAGATCAGCCAAACCTTCCAAGGCATAATATTCGCATTGCATTGGAATAATCACACCATTAACCGCAGCTAAGGCATTCACCGTAATCAGGCTTAAGCTTGGTGCACAATCCACTATAATATAGTCAAAGGCAGCATCGACCTCTTGCAATGCATTTTTAAGAATAAACTCTCGTCCTTCCTGCTCTGCAATCGCCAACTCTACGCCAGCAAGCTCTCGGTTTGCCCCAAGTACTTTATAACCTACTTCTGCTTTTTGAATGGCAGTTTCAATCGGCACTTCACCCAACAACACATCGGTCACAGAATAAAGTAAATCATTCTTTTGAATACCAGACCCCATGGTGGCATTCCCTTGCGAGTCCATGTCGACCAGCAAGACACGTTTTTTCAAGATCGCCAAAGAAGCAGCAAGGTTGACTGCTGTCGTGGTTTTTCCGACACCACCTTTTTGGTTTGCAATCGCAATAATTTGAGCCATGACTTCCTCTTAATATTTTTATTGAATGCGTTGAAGTAAAAGTAAATGACGTTGTTCATCTAATCTCGGGACACGAAGTTCAATGATCTTACATGAATACTCATCTTTCATCTGTTCAACTTCATCCGCTGGCACCAAGCCTTTCATTGCAGCAATAATACTCTGCTCATGCATATAAGGTTGTGCCGCATCCACAAAGTCAGTCAACGAAGCAAATGCCCGGCTGGTAATCACATCAAACTGCCCCAACTCGCCAATGCTGTCTTCATTTTCAACACGTGTTTGCACAGCAATAACATTTTTCAATTTCAAATCAGCAATAAACTGCTTCAGGAAACGAATTTTTTTCCCATTTGAATCCAATAATACACAAGAACGTTCTGGCTGACATAAAGCAATGATCATGCCCGGCATTCCGCCACCTGTCCCAACATCCAGTAAACGGCCTTGTGGTAAATCATTTAAGATACTTAAACTATCCAACAAATGTTTAACCAACATTTCTTTCGGCTCACGAATCGCCGTTAAGTTGTAGGCCTTATTCCACAGCACTAGAGCATCTTGATATTTCAATAAGAGTGTTAGGCTATCCTCACTCAGGTTTAAACCCAGAGCTTGACTACCTTGCTTTAATTCTTGAAAAAAAGGATGCATAACAGTGCAACATCTCGATAAATTTGCTGTGCAGTATACCGATTTCTGATACAAGGCACAGTAGGACTTGTTGAACGATTATGCAGTTAAACATTTACAAGCATGATAAACTGCACAATCCGCTAATTTTTTGTCTGTTCTTATGCAAATCACAGATAGACAAAGCATTTTTCTTAGGGCTATTGACATTTCAGCCGTGCATTGTGCTATCGGCTAAAATGCCATAAACAAGCCATAACCTTATGCAAATACACCTTGTTGGATTTGCTGATCCAGTTGTTGCAAACGCTCTGGTGTACCAACATCCACCCAAATTGCCTGCATCTTTTCAGCTGAAACCTGCTGCTGTTGCATCGCTTGTTTCAGTAATGGTGCTAAAGGCCGTTTACCGTTTTCCAATCCATTAAACATCTGTGGATCAAATATCGCAACACCACTATAAGTTAATGCCTCACCAAACTGTTCCTGCTCAAAAGTATAAGCTAGATTATTCGCAAGAATAAAATCACCTTTCAAATGCTGTGGTGGATTCTCCACCAGCACCAAATGTGCTTGCTTACCATCTAACTGAACACTGAGCAATGAAGAAAAGTCCATCGTGGTCCAGACATCACCATTCACCAAGATAAAAGGCTGATCACCCAGCAAAGGTAAAGCATTAATGATGCCACCTGCCGTTTCCAACCCCTCACCTTCATGCGACCATAAGATCGTCACACCAAATTGCGAACCATCACCAAGCGCCGCCACGAGCTTGTCAGCCAACCAAGCCGTATTAATCACGATCTCAGTCACGCCAATCGCTTTAAGTTTCTCGATATGCCAGACAATCAGTGGTTTTCCCCCAACCTCAAGTAAAGGTTTAGGGGTATGTAATGTTAAAGGCCGCATGCGATTACCCAAGCCTGCAGCTAGAATCATGGCTTTCATTATGCTGCAACCTCGTAATCACCATATTTTGCAATAAATTTCGGCATGACTACATCACGGATAAACTGCATGAAATCATTCAGTTCATCATAGCCTTGGCTTTCTTCAAGCAAATACCACATCACACGTGGTAAATCTTTTAAATAACCAGATTTACCATCACGTTCAAACAGGCGTACAAAGATACCTAAAATTTTCAAATGGCGCTGAATTGCCATCAAGTCCGCATCTCGCTTGAATTGCTCAAAACTACGGTTTTCTTTTGCTGCCGCGGGTAATAAGTTATAAAACACCTCAAACCATTCATATACACGCTCAGCATTCCACTGTACATAAGCATCACGTGTAATCGAAATCAAATCATAGGTATCCGCACCAATCACGGCATCCTGAAAATCAATCACGCCAAGCTCTTGCTCATTTTCAATTTTCATCAAGTTACGACTGTGAAAATCACGATGTACAATCACTTGTGGTTGATGAGTTGCCTCAATCGCAAGGAAATCAAATGCCTGTTCAATTGTTTCCAACTGCTGCTCTGTCGGTTGAATATTCAGTGAAGGCAACATCCAATCCGTTAGCAAACGCATTTCAGTCATTAACTTTTCGTATGAATAAGCTGGCAATTGCCCATGACCATCGACCTGTTGCAACGCTATTAACTGCTTAAAGCTTTGTGCGTAGTACTGATCAACCGTGTGATCTGTGAGCAGTGTCGAAAGTACAACATCACCAAAATCTTCCAGCAATAACAGACCATGTGCTAAGTCTTTCGCAATAATATGCGGAACACGCACACCATGTTTGTCAAAAAACTCATCAATACTTACAAATGGTGCACAATCTTCTTTTTCAGGAGGCGCATCCATAAGCATGTATGTTTTGTTTTGTAATCCAATTCGCGCATAACGACGAAAGCTTGCATCTCCTGCTAAAAAATTGATCTCAAATTGATCAGATTGGAGAGTGGCTTGAAGCCAAGTTTGTATCAATTGTTCACGTTGTGTATTCATTTGCAATAAAATCTAAAACTAGCTGAGATTTTGAAAGCTTAAGTGTAGCCACTTATCAACTTTTTCTCTATGATGCGACAATAATTAATTGTGAATTAGCGTACTGGTTAATGAGACAATGAAACATCAGTTTAAATTTAATCCTTTAGCAACAGCTATTTTGACACTCTTGTGTGGCGGCTCGATCCAGTCTGGTTTCGCAGCTCAAGCTGATGCTGTCTCTACGCTTGACAACAAACAGCTCAAAGCAGCAATTCGAAATCAAGGACAGCAAGATCAAGAAAGTTATCCTGGGGAAAGCTTTTTCCAGCAATATTATGTAGATAAATCTGCGCCAGAAGCACAGTTACGTGATAATCGTTATTTAAGTTCTTCCTTTTGCCAAGGGACTTGGGTCACTCCAATTAATCCCCAAACAAAAGCAGGCAACGAAAACACCACGACTTCTGTCATTACTGCTGATTATGGACATTACAACCCTACAGGTGACTCAGTCCTACAAGGCAACGTCGTAATCGATCAAGAAGGTCGTACGATTCGTGCAGATCAAGTTACTATTGATTCAACCCAAACCTATGCCAATGCCGAAGGTCGTGTTCAACTCGCCCAATCTGGCTTACTCAGCCAAAGTGATGAAATTAACTATAATTTAAAGACCCAGACAGGCGATTTAAATAATAGTTACTACATTTCTGAACAACAGCATGCACACGGACATGCAAGCCAGATTAAACGTGCCAATGAAAATTTAGTTATTTTAAAAGATGCGAGCTATACAGCTTGCCCACCAGAACAGAAACCAGCCTGGAAAATTCAAGCGAAACAAATTGAATTAAATCAGGATACGGGGCGCGGTGTCACTCGTGGTACAAAACTTTATGTGAAAAACGTACCTGTACTTGCAGTCCCTTATTTCAACTTCCCAATTGATGATCGCCGTACTACTGGCCTGCTCAGCCCACTTTTCGGCTATAGCAATGATGGCGGGGCTCAACTTGCCACACCAGTTTATCTCAATCTTGCACCTAACTACGATCTTACGCTAACACCAAGCTATATGAGCAAGCGTGGCGAAAAACTAGATGCTGAATTCCGTTATATGACGGAAAACTTTGGTTCGGGCCGTATTTGGGGCGGATATATTGCTAAAGATAAGCAATATGGTGATGAAAATCGTGATGACTTACACTTCCTTCATCACTGGAGCATTAATGATCAATGGTCAACTAATTTAGAATATAATTACGCTTCTGATAAAGACTATTTTGCGGATTTCAATCACAACCCAAATACAAGAACCGATCTCAACTTACGTCGAGCCTGGGAACTGAATTATCGCAATGGTATTCCAGGTCTAAAAGCTCAATTGAAAGTTGAAGACTTCCAGACACTCGATAAAACGATCCCTGATGCAAATAAGCCATATGCTCGATTGCCTCAATTTTTATTAAACTACGTTACAGGTGACCCACAAGGGCTACAATACGAGTTTAACAACGATACCGCTTACTTTAAAAAATCGATCAATGATGGCTCTGCGCTTGAGTCAAGTGGTACGCGTATCTATAACCAGTTTGCAGTTCGATATAATTATCTCACGCCATCTTGGTTCTATGCAGTTCCTGAAGTATCTGTTCGGAGTATTAATACCTATTACGACCAAGATACCAAAGCAAACCTTAGATCTGACAACCAAGAAAAATCTGTTGTCGTACCTCAGTTTACTTTTGCAACAGGTCTAACATTTGAAAAAGATGGAAAATACCTTCAAAGTATTTCTCCACGCGCTTTCTATGCCTATTCACCATATAAAAACCAAGACAACAATCCAAACTTTGACTCAACGACAGCCTCGGTCAATTATGATCAACTGTTCAACCCATATCGCTTTTATGGGCATGACCGCTTAGATGACAACAATTTCTTATCGCTTGGTATTACCTATAGCTTGTTAGACACTGAAGGTTTAGAACGAATTAAAGCCAGTATTGGTCAAAGCTATTATTTTAGTGACCGTCGTGTCAGCCTAAACGAAAAACTGGATGAGTTCGACACTCAGCGCCGTACTGGACCTATTGTAAGTCTTTCTAGTCAACTCAACCAAAATGTCACCATCAGCTCCAACTCCGCATGGACAGAAAATGGTGACAACGCACAACGAGATTTACAAGCGTACTATACGGGTGACAAAGGTAATCTTTACAATCTGGGTTATTTCTATAGAAAAAAAATTACAGACCGACAAGATGCCTACGATCAAGTTGTTGCATCCTTTATACAACCTGTGAAGGACAATTGGCGTATCATGGGCCATGCCCAATATGATATCGACAACAATGTTATGCGTGAATATTTACTCGGTGTAAATTACGAGTCGTGTTGTTGGGCTGTATCCGTCTATGGTCGTTCTTACTACAATGATTTAGATGATCCAAACACCCCAGGCGTTCATAAAAAGAATGCTGTTATGGCTGAATTCACTCTCAAAGGCCTAGGTGCTTTAAACAACAAACTTGCTTCTCTGCTTGAGAATAGAGTTTTAGGTTTCGACAAAATTAATCAATCTTGGACACAACGTTAATGAAGATAAAACCTTTTCAACATATCTTTAAAGCGACTGTTCTCGCTGCCCTAATTTCTTCATCAATGCACAGCTTTGCACAACCAACGGATGAGGTTGTTGCAATTGTTGATAGTAGTGTCATTCTTAAAAGTGATTTAGAACAAGGAGTTGCTGAAACAGAGCATCAGTTAAAGGCGCAAAATAAAACAATTCCGCCACAACAGTATTTACAAATGCAAGTACTGGATCAACTGATTATTCGTCAAGCTCAATTAGAGCAAGTCAAACGTTATGGCATCAAACCTGACGAAAAAAGTTTAAATGCGGCTGTTTTAAAAATCGCGAATCAATCAGCTGCAAACTCACTTGAAGCATTCCAGCAAAAGCTGGATTCAATCGCACCAGGAACTTATGAAAATTTACGTAACCGTGTTGCCGAAGACCTTGCTATAGGACGTTTACGCCAACAACAGGTTATGTCTCGTATCAAAATCAGTGATCATGATGTCGAAAACTTCTTAAAATCTCCTGAAGGTCAAGCTGCCCTTGGCACACAGGTCCACGTATTACATATGCGTATCTCTGGAGAAAATGAGAAGGACGTACAGCAAGTTGCTCAACAGGTTAAACAATCGTTAACAAATAGTGATGATACAAAAGCGATCAGCTCTAAGCTATCAACAGCTTCAGTTAAGGTCGATGGTGCAGATATGGGCTTCCGCTCACTCGCAGAAATCCCAACTGAACTTTCGGCACGTATTGCACCACTCCAAATTGGACAAACCACAGAGTTAATCAATGTTCGTGATGGCGTACATGTATTAAAATTACTTGAACGTAAGCAAAACGATCAGAAGGCCTTGGTTCCGCAATATCAGACCCGCCATATTTTGATTCAACCTTCTGAAGTTGTCAGTGTAGATCGTGCGAAACAAATGATCGATAGCCTTTACAACCGCGCTAAAGCAGGTGAAGACTTCGCAACACTGGCTGCAACCTACTCAAATGATACAGGTTCGGCGCGTGATGGCGGTAGCTTAGGCTGGGTTAGCCCGGGCGTTATGGTCCCTGAATTTGAAAAAGTGATGAAAGACACCCCTGTCGGACAAATTAGCAAACCATTCCAAAGCCAATTTGGTTGGCATATCCTGCAAGTGACGGATACACGCCAACAAGATATGACCAAAGAAGTGCAAGAACGTATGGCACGTCAGATTTTAGGTGAACGCTTATTTGATACTGAGGTGGATAGCTGGATGCGAGAGCTACGTGCAAACGCCTATGTTGAAATTAAAGATGCCAATCTAGACTCCAAAGCAAAGCAAAAATAATTGATTTAAAAAAATACCAGCAAATTGCTGGTATTTTTTTAAATCACAAATGAAAAAAGCGGCTATGGCCGCTTTTTTCATTTCACAAATAACGCTTAGATTACTTGTAACGATCAACCATTTTCTCTAAAGAAATTGGGCGAATCTTACTCGCATTACCCGCTGTGCCAAATGCTTCGTAACGAGCAACACAGATCTCTTTCATTGCTTCAACAGTTTCACCGAAGAATTTACGCGGATCAAACTCGCTTGGTTTCTCAGCCATCATACGACGCATTGCGCCTGTAGACGCCAAACGCAAATCGGTATCAATATTAATCTTACGCACACCATGCTTGATCGCCTCAACAAGCTGATCGACAGGTACACCATAAGTCTCTTTAATATCACCACCATATTGGTTAATCACAGCCAACCACTCTTGTGGTACAGAGCTTGAACCATGCATAACAAGATGTGTATTTGGTAACGCGGCATGAATTTCTTTAATACGGTCAATGGCCAAGATATCGCCCGTAGGTGGACGAGTAAACTTATACGCACCATGCGAGGTACCCACTGCAATTGCCAAGGCATCGACATTGGTATCTGCAACGAATTGAGTTGCTTCTTCTACAGAAGTTAACAACTGAGAATGGTCAAGCACACCTTCTGCACCAACACCATCTTCTTCGCCAGCCATACCAGTTTCAAGGCTACCTAGGCAACCAATCTCACCTTCAACCGACACACCACAAGCATGCGCCATTGCCACAACACGACGAGTTACATCTACATTGTAATCGTATGTTGTTGGTGTTTTACCATCTGCACCCAATGAGCCATCCATCATCACCGAGCTAAAGCCCAATTGAATAGAACGTTGGCAAACATCTGGACTTGTACCATGATCTTGATGCATTACCACCGGAATATGTGGCCACTCTTCAATCGCAGCTAAAATAAGATGACGTAAGAAAGGTGCACCCGCATATTTACGTGCACCCGCCGAAGCTTGCACGATCACAGGTGAGTTTGTTGCATCCGCAGCGAGCATGATTGCACGCATTTGTTCTAAGTTGTTTACGTTAAATGCTGGTACGCCGTAGTTATGTTCTGCAGCGTGATCCAAGAGCTGGCGCATTGAGATTAGAGCCATAATATCCTCCCAGGTAATGCGCCATATTCTACATGCTGATGTATTTCAATTCAGCAACTAATCACAGGAATTATAAAAAAATCTTCAGTCTTTTGTGTAATTTGAGTAGCAAACCTTATGAAATAAGCAAAAAGACCAAATCATGTGATGATTTGGTCTTTTCAAAGAAGATCTTATCGTCTTAATCAAATACCTTATAAGACTTAGCAATAACCTTCTAAACGCGTTAATGGTAATTTTTTACCAATCGCTTTTTCAATCTCAGGTAAATAGAATGCATCATCTTCAGACAGGAAACTGATACTGACACCTTGCGCTCCCGCACGACCCGTACGGCCAATACGATGTACATAATCATCTGATTGCTCAGGTAAGGTGAAATTGATCACGTGCGAAACCCCATCGACATGGATACCACGACCTGCAACATCGGTTGCAATCATAATATTATTCTTACCTTGCTTGAACTGATCGAGCATTTTCAGGCGTTTATCTTGTGCAATTTCACCAGATAACATCCCGACCTTATAACCATCACGCTTTAAATGATCATATAAACGACGAACCTGATCACGGCGATTCGCAAAAATCATCACCTTATCAATTGGTTCTTCACGCAAGATTTCTTGCAACAACTTATATTTATCCTGCTTCGCAACCACATAAACACGTTGTTCAACATCGTTATTTGTTTTTTGTTCAGGTTCAATTTCTACCGTTACAGGCTCAAATAACCATTGACGTGCAAGATTCAAAACATCATAGCTAAATGTTGCAGAGAACATTAAGGTTTGACGCTGCTCTTTGAATGGCGAATAACGGACAATTCGTTTTACCGATGGAATAAAGCCCATATCGAGTAAGCGATCAGCCTCATCAATCACCAGAAATTCAATTTTGTCTAACCAAACTTCTTTTTGTTCAACAAAATCGATCAAACGCCCTGGCGTTGCCACGATAATATCAACGAAGTTTCGATCCAACATTTTCTTTTGTTTTTCAAAATCCACACCACCCAACAGCGTTACGAGGTGCAAATTTGAAAATTTCGTTAATGCTTGTGCATCACTTTCAATCTGTAATGCTAACTCACGTGTTGGCGCTAGAATTAACGCACGTGGTTCACCACGGAAACGTTGTTCTTTCACTGGATTATTAAGTAGATCATTGATCACACTAATCAAAAAGGCCGCAGTTTTACCTGTACCTGTTTGCGCTCGACCAATGGCATCATGCCCTGCCAATGTATATTTTAAAACCTTTTGTTGAATTGGGGTCATTTGTGTAAAACCCAAAGCATCAATCGCTTTCTTCAACTGCGGATGTAAATTTAAGGTTTCAAAACCAGACGTCATATATGCTCTCGAACCATCAGTGATCAAAAGAAAGTGGCTATTATAAACAAAAACGCCCCAAATTACATTGGAGCGTTTTTATATTGCGTATAAGGCAACAAATTAGTCTAAAGGCTGAACGTTTTCAGCTTGGAAACCTTTTTGTCCTTGAACTACGCTGAATTCTACGCGTTGGCCGTCACGTAAAGAACGGTGACCTTCACCAACAATTGCACGGAAATGAACGAATACGTCATCACCGCCATTACGTTGAATAAAACCAAAGCCTTTAGTGTCGTTAAACCACTTTACTACGCCTTGTTCACGAGCTGTCATAAGTCAATCCTCAGATTTTGAAAGATAAGGACCTTCCGGTGTTGCAAACAGCAGAGCCAACAAGGTTTTAAAATATTTATAATTTTAAAGCTTGTAATCATTCTGTAAAACTATCAACAATTTCCGGTTACATCCATTTGTTATTAGGGTTTATTACAATAATATTGCATTAAACTCTTCCTAAAACGCATCGAGCTTATCACGGGTTTATGACAATTAATAGAATTATTTTTAGTTATTTCCCTAGTTTCTATCTGTTTTTTTCACTAATTTAGCTATTTTTTTAATGAAATTTTTCTCTCAAAAATTACGCAAAAATTTGTTAATATAATTTTGAATGAAACAATTTAAATGCATATGACTGATACCCCCAATTCTCCTGAAATAATTGATGCACTCGGACAGCCTTGCCCTATGCCATTACTCATGTTGAAACGCGCGTTAAAGAAAACTGAAGGTTCAAAACAATATTTACTGAAATCTTCTGATCCACACAGCGAAATTGATGTAACACGATATTGCAAAATCCAACAACTTCAATGCCATACACAGAAAATTTCAGACCATGAATTTCACTATTTAATTGAATCTATGTAATTCTTTGCTAAACTCTTGGTTAAAGATAAAATTGCTTAATTTACATTTCTATACTCAAATTTCCTTAGTGATGAAGAACATTCGCATTAAGATGAAATTGTTGACTCAAATATCATCCTATAAGGAGACTCCATGACTACTGACAGCAGCAATCAATTGATGCCCCTGTCATTGTCTGCGCCAGGTGTAAACCTTGGTGCATATATCAGTACTGTCAATCAAATTCCAATCTTAACGGCCGAGCAGGAAAAAGAACTTGCTGAGCGTTATTATTATGACCAAGACCTTGATGCTGCCAAACTATTGGTAATGTCACACCTACGCTTTGTCGTACATATTGCACGTAGTTATGCAGGTTATGGATTACCACAAGGTGATCTTATTCAAGAAGGTAACCTCGGATTAATGAAAGCGGTAAAACGCTTCGATCCGAATATGGGTGTTCGCTTAGTTTCTTTTGCTGTGCACTGGATTAAAGCCGAAATACATGAATATGTGATTCGTAACTGGCGTATTGTCAAAATCGCAACGACCAAGGCACAACGTAAATTATTCTTTAACTTACGTAGCCTTAAAAAATCAAGCAAACGACTCACTTTGGAAGAAGCGAAATCAATTGCCAATGATTTGAACGTCACACCAGAGCAAGTGCTCGAAATGGAAGGTCGTTTAACCGCTTATGATGCTGCTTTTGAAGCACAAGGTGATGATGATGACGATACACCACATACTGCTCCTGCACTTTATCTAGAAGATAATCGTTACGACCCTGCGCGCCTCATTGAAGAAGAAGATTATGAAGAGCAAAGTACCTCTGCCTTACACGAGGCAATGGAACAGCTTGATGATCGCTCTCGTAATATCTTACAACGCCGCTGGTTAGATGATGATAAATCGACTTTGCATGAACTGGCTGCTGAATATAACGTTTCCGCAGAACGAATTCGCCAGCTTGAAAAAAATGCAATGGAGAAAATCAAGACTGCAATGTCTGCGAGCTAGAACCAATACAAACACAAGGGCTTTAATGCCCTTTTGTTTTATCTGGCTTTGTTTAAGCCCTCGAATATGTTAACTTTGTTCATCAAATTTCCAGTTCCATTATCATTATGTGGATAGCTATCTCGGCGCTTAACCTTGCGCTTGCAGTTATGTTGGGTGCTTTTGGTGCTCATGGACTCAAATCTTTTGCAACCCCAGAGCAGCTCGCTTGGTGGGGTACAGCAACTCAATACTTTTTCTATCATGCGATTGGTTTGCTTATCTTGGGTGTCCTGCATAAAACCACAGCAACCTTCCCAATAAAAATTCCTTTTATTTTGATCCAAATTGGTATCATCTTTTTCTGCGGTTCGTTGTACATTATGGCGCTCGGCCTGCCTCGAATCTTAGGTGCAATTACCCCAATTGGCGGCGCATTTATGATTGCGGGCTGGTTGTTACTCGCATGGCAAGCAATCAAGCATGCGAAATAAGGATTGATCATGCACATCTATTTAAATGGCGAGTCAACAGACACGTCTTGTGAAAACCTACAGCAATTGATTCAAAGCTTAGCCTTAGAAGGCAAACGCTTCGCTGTAGAGAAGAACCAACAGATTATTCCGAAAAGTAGACTTGAGCAAACCGCAATTGCTTCTGAAGATCGTATTGAAATTATTCAAGCTGTTGGTGGCGGCTAATTGGCTAAAAATGGAGTAAGCCCATGCAAGATTCCCCTTTAATTATTGGTTCTCGTACTTTCCAATCTCGTTTATTGGTTGGGACAGGTAAATATAAAGACCTCAATGAAACTGATTTAGCCATTCAAGCCAGTGGCGCCGAAATTGTTACCGTGGCAATTCGTCGTGTAAATATCGGACAGCATGCTGATCAGCCGAACTTGCTTTCAGTAATTCCACCAGAGAAATACACGATTTTGCCGAATACTGCAGGCTGCTTTGATGCGGATAGCGCAATTCGTACCTGTATGCTGGCACGTGAACTGCTTGATGGTCACAATCTAGTGAAGCTAGAAGTGCTCGGTGATGAAAAAACCTTATATCCGAATGTAACCGCAACACTTAAAGCAGCGCAAACCTTGATTGATGATGGTTTTGAGATCATGGTTTATACCTCAGATGACCCAATTGTTGCACAAGAACTTGAGAGCATGGGTTGCGTTGCGATCATGCCCTTGGGTAGTTTAATTGGTTCTGGCCTTGGTATTTTAAATCCACATACCATTTCCATCATCAAAGAAAATGCCAAAGTTCCGGTCTTGGTTGATGCTGGTGTTGGTACTGCCAGTGATGCTGCCATTGCAATGGAATTGGGTTGTGACGGCGTACTCATGAATACAGCAATTGCTGCTGCGCAAAATCCAATTTTGATGGCTTCTGCCATGAAAAAAGCAGTTGAAGCAGGTCGTGAAGCATTTTTAGCAGGTCGTATGCCACGTAAGCGTATGGCGAATGCGAGTTCACCTGAGACTGGTTATTTCTTTAAGTAATTTGTTTAACGAAGGGATAAATTCTATTCTTTCGTTACTTTTCTTTTATAAACTACGCAATTATGATGAAGATGTGTTCAGCTTAACTCTAGTAAAATTAACACATTAGCTAAACCTTATTGTTAAAAAAATATCAAATTCTTTCTTATTTTACAATGCTGATATCTAAGAGTATAAAATGAAGTTGAATGTAAAAAAATTCTAACTTTTTAGTGTTAGCAATTTGCTTAGCATATTTTTCAACTTATATGACAAATAAAGATTACAAGAAAAATGAGAGGAATATTGCTCAAATATTCCAACACGATACAGAATTACATGAAAAATATGGAACGATAGAAAATTATAAACTAAGAAAATCTGGCTGGTATTCTGGAGATAGCCAAGACCATATATCATATTATTACTATCATTTCTATATAAAAGGAAATCGGAAAGATGGGGTGATTGAGTTAAAAATTTATGAAAACCAAGAAAAATACGCAATAAATTATATTCAATAAACTCTCAGATTAGATATATCTTTAGCTTTAATTATTTATTCAAAAATCCTTATTAAATAGAGATCTAATCTCAAACAACCTTCCTCAAATTCCCTTTCGCCCTTTGCTCAAAACGCTGCTGGAAAGATTCCGTTTGATACAGCGGCTCCGTCTGATAAAAATGCGCTAGAACTTCTTTTCTTTTAATCGAATAGACATCTGGATCAACCCAAGCATATTCCTGCTGAATCTGCTGCTCATATTCCGCAAAACGGTCTGGTGCAGCCGCTAGAATCGCCAAATCAATATCCAGTAAAAACTGTAAATCCAACTCATCTGTCGATGCATGCTTTTGCGTAGCAACAATCCACCGCTTTATCTTTTCAACAATATCGTTTGGTAAGTCTTGAGCCAGATACTGTTCAAATAGCTCAGCACTTTTAAGTTCATTGTCTTTGGCTTGTGGGTCATAAACTGCATCATGGAACCAGAGCGCCAAGACAACTGCATGTGCATCATTTAAATCAGCTCGAATCGAGTCAACTAGAACTAGACATTCATATAAATGCTGAAGCGTATGATAAGCGCGCTGCTTTTCACTATAGGCAGCAATCAATTTGTTAAAAACCTTCTGCGGCTCAGAAAAATGATAATGCTGATGCAGCTCAAACCATGATTTTTCTAATACGGTTAAATATTGCTGCATTGCCAATCCTCACTGAATCTCTTTATTCAGCCACTTTGCTAAAGATTCCGCATCTTTACGCTCAAGAAAAAGCTGATATAAGGTACAGGAACCAAACTCATGTTTCAGTTCCTGTTGGCGCATAGGATGATTACCAAATCGAAATCGTCGAGTACCATCCCGATCTAAAGGCAGTGCATATACCCCATAACTCCGAGGTTCTGTCAGGTGGCCTTTAATCAGGACTTGATCAGACGATATTGCGTGTTTTAACAAATGCTCTTTGGTTAACATCCCACCCTGCCCAAGGCAAATCTAAGCTGCGTGCTGTTCATCTCGCTTAAAGACCAATTCTTTATCCGATGAACTTTCAGCATCAAAGTAATACCCTTCACTATCAAATGCTTTTAATTGTTCTGCTTGGCTTAATTTATTTTCAATCAAGTATCTTGCCATCAATCCACGCGCTTTTTTCGCATAGAAACTAATGACTTTATATTTTCCGTTCTTCTAATCCAAGAATACAGGCTTAATAATTTCTGCCTGAATTTTCTTTTCATTCACAGATTTATAATATTCGTCAGAGGCCAAATTTACCAATACTTTCGCATCAATTTCAGCTAAATCTTGGTTAATTTGATCGGTGATAATGCTGCCCCAGAATTCATATAGGTTATGACCACGCTTATTTTTTAGTTTAGTCCCCATTTCCAAACGGTACGGCATCATCAAATCCAACGGACGCAATAAACCATAAAGACCAGACAACATACGCAAATGCTGTTGGGCAAAATCAATCTCTTGGTCTTTTAAGTGATAAGCATCTAAACCGGTATATACATCGCCTTTAAATGCAAACAAGGCTTGGCGTGCATTGGAAAAATCAAAATCAGCATTCCAGTCACGAAAACGCTCTACATTTAAATTGGCAATTTTTTCGCTTACTGTCATCAAGGATGCGATTTCAGTCGCCGAAAGTTTACGGCATACATCAATCAACTGTTGAGATTGCGCCAATAAACGTGGTTGTGTATGTGTATCAGTAGGAAGTGCTGTAGTGTAATCAAGTGTTTTGGCTGGAGAAATTAAAGCAAGCATAATCAATCAAAAATAAATTTATCTTGGTGAAACTATAACAGTTGATAATTTTTAATGCCAATTCGTGTTCTCGTTCAGTTTTATCGGTAAAATAGTGGATTCTTCCATTATCCATTGCGTATCTTATGTCTGAGCAATTATTCATCCAAGGTCCTGTTGGTCAAATTGAAATGTTTGTTGATCAACCCCAAGGTGAAATCACAGGTTTTGCTGTTGTCTGCCATCCACATCCCTTACAAGGTGGTACACCGCATCATAAAGTCCCTGTTTTATTGGCTCAGATTTTCAATGAAATGGGCTGTGTTGTTTACCGCCCCAGCTTCCGCGGTTTAGCTGGTAGTGAAGGCACACATGACCAAGGCCATGGCGAGACTGATGACATCATGGCTGTGATTGAATATGCCCGTGAAAAGCATGCAGGTTTAACCTTCTACGCAGGTGGTTTTAGCTTTGGTTCACATGTACTGGCAAAATGCCAAGCCCAACTCAGCAATGAGTTACGTCCTAAACAGTTAGTGTTATGTGGTTTACCTACTGGCTCAGTTGTTGATTTACGTCATTACAAAACCCCTGCAATTGACGGCGACATTCTATTTGTTCACGGTGAACAGGATGATATTACCTTGCTCTCAGATATGATCGCTTGGGCAAAACCACAAAAACATCCGATCACGATTTTGCCAGGCGCCAATCATTTCTTCACAGGGTATCTAAAACAGTTGCGTCAAGTTATTACTCGTTTTTTAAAACTGTAGGCTTAACAACAAATTACTAAGAAAAATATACTTTTTTTGAATCCAATGTCTGTTATATCAATATAGATGTACAGACATTCGGGTTCTTTAATAATGAAATTAAATAAAAAACAGGGACTTTTTTTAAAGCAAACCATTGAACAATGGCAACAACAAGGCACGATTACGCCTGATGTAGCCAATGAGTTAAATCAGAGTTTTTCAATTCGGCCGTTTGACTGGGAACGACTGGCAAAATATTCATTATGGATTTCAATAATTTGTGCCGTGATTGCAATTGCTGCAATTACTGCGGATCAGTTCTTGATGGAATTGATTGAAAAAATCTTTATCAATTCCAAAATCATTCCCTGTTTGATTTTTGCTGTGGTTGCAGCAGCCTTTTATGGCTTTGCATATCATCGACGTAAAACCAAACCCTTACATCAATTTAGTAATGAGGCGATTATTTTTGCAGGCGTGCTCTCTACCGCAGCGTCTGTCGCCTATTTTGGCCAAGCGATTGATACTGGTAGTGGGCATTTTTCTTTATTATTCCTGCTCTCCACCATCATTTATGCAGCACTTGCCTTCTGGTTCCCTTCTAAACTGATCTGGGTGTTTTCGCTGCTATCACTCGGCTCATGGTTTGGGACGGAAACAGGCTATATGTCTGGCTGGGGTGCCTATTATTTAGGCATGAACTTCCCTTTACGCTTTGTCTTTTTTGGCGGTGTATTGATCGGCTTAAGCCTACTGTTTAAACGCTATGCGCATTTTAGAGACTTTGCACATTCGACTTATGTTATGGGCCTGCTGTATCTATTTATTGCCTTATGGATTCTCTCAATCTTTGGCAATTATGGAGACTTGAATAGTTGGTATAGCGTTAAACAATATGAGCTGTTGCATTGGGGTATCTTGTTTGCCTTTATTGCCATCATCGCAATTGTTTATGGTTTAAAACACGATGATGCTACCTCACGTGGTTTTGGTATCACCTTTTTATTCATTAACCTCTACACCAAATATTTTGAGTTCTTCTGGAATGGCATGCATAAAGCCATTTTCTTTATTCTGCTGGCAGCATCTTTCTGGTGGCTTGGTCGGCATGCCGAAAAGCTCTGGAATTTAGAATTTCTACCCAACCAATCCCAAATCAAGAAAGATCATCCGATTGAATGATTATTGAAAATCGCCCCAACTCAAGCCAAACCGAGCCAAATACTTTTTGACTCGGTCACTATCATTGGTGGTATTACGTTGTTGGCGTGAAGCTGCAAACAATTGACGTCCAGCATCCGCCATTGACTTGGCATTTTCACAGACTTGCAGCACCCCACGCAGTTGAATCTGATCAAACTCATCAATCTCGCTCAACTGCGCTTGATCTAAATACTTGAGTAGAACATCCTTTTCCTTAAATTCACTTTGTGTGGTTTGAATCGACCACAACTGCTTTAAACGTTGAATCTCTTTTTCGACTGTTTCTGATCGGATTAGCTCACCACAGGATAATGTCGCTAACCGTGTCACACTGGCAGTTAAATCACGGAAATTGCCTTGCCACGATGCTTCTTTAGACTTGGCAAATTTCAAATACAGATCGAGTGCATCACGCTGAAAACGTAGTTGTCGTTGATGATTTGCCGCAAAGCGTTGTAACTCAAATTCAATATTTGGGACAATATCTTCAATGCGATCTTTGAGATTAGGTAAAAAGAAAGTCCATGTATTCAATCGTGCCCATAAGTCTTCACGGAAACGGCCTGCCTGCACTTCAGCTCTTAGATCCCGATTGGTTCCTGCAATCAGTTGAAAATCTGCCTGAACCTCTTTGTCACTTCCGACAGGAAAAAAGGATTTATCCTCGAGTGCTTTGAGCAACATTGCTTGTTCATCCAGTCCAAGTTCACCAATCTCATCCAAAAACAAAATACCCTGATCGGCACTTTTTAATAAACCTGTCCGCGAAGCCGCTGCACCTGTAAATGCACCTTTGATATGCCCAAACAAACTCGACATGGCGCTGTCACCACGTAAGGTCGCGCAGTTCACATCAATAAAGCGGCCACTCAAATGAAACTTGTCCTTTTTTAATTGAAATATTTGTTTGGCTAAATGTGATTTACCTACCCCTGTTGCCCCCATAATCAGGATCGGGGCACTGGAGCGTGTTGCCACCAGCTCAACCTCGGTGATCAGTTGATTAAATTCGGGGTTATAGGTTGAGATATTGGCTTTTAGTTGCTGCCAGTTTTGTTGCTGCTCATCTTCAAAACGTTGCTTGAGAACATCATAGCGAGATAAATCCAGATCTATGATGCGATATTCACCTTCTGGTGTTTTTTGTTGATTGGGTGCGCTTTGAATCAGCTTGGCAGGTAAATAATTGGCATCAACCAGAAGATACCAGCAGATCTGGGCAACGTGTGTGCCTGTCGTGATATGCAAAAGATAGTTGTTTTTTTCAGTATCAAAGGGATAGGTTTTTACAAAGTCATACAGCGCACCATAGACCTCGGCAAAATCCCAAGGATCACGAATACTCACTCGATGCCCGGACACGTTAGTCGATGGTGACATATCCCGAGCATCTTCAGCAATAAATTTGACTAAATTATGATGTTGCCGATCATGCAATAACACCAGTTCATCCACAATCAGATCTTCATGCATCAAAAGACTCAAGGTCGGACGCCAACGTTGCCAACGATTAGGATGCTTTCCTTGATCTAAGGTAGACCCCACAAAGCCAATAACGACAGTTTTCTTTGCATTCGGCATAATTTCTATAATATTTTATATATGTCTATCATATACAATACGCAATTCAATGAAAAATTCCAATAATATGCTTCATTTTACTTTTTTAGGCACATCTTCTGGTGTACCCACACTTACACGCAATGTTTCTGGTTTAGCCATCCGCAACAGCAAGAATAAAGACTGGATTCTGGTAGATGCTGGTGAAGGTACACAGCACCGCATTCAACAAGCCAAACTTTCATTACAAAACTTAATCGCGATCTGCATTAGCCATGTTCACGGCGATCACTGTTATGGCCTAGTTGGCTTACTCGCAAGCGCAGGTATGAATGCCCGTACTGCACCTTTAACCATTATCGCTCCCAAAGAAATTCAACAATGGATTGCAGTCACAGCACAACTGACCGATTTACATTTACCTTACCCACTCCACTTTATTGATGTAAATGAAGCGACCCAGATACAGCAACTGACAGATAATCTTTCAATTCAAGCCCATCCACTCAGTCATCGTGTACCCAGTTTTGCCTTTAGCATTATTGCGAGATACACCCAAAAGAAATTAGACACACAGGCTTTAGTTCAACTCAGCGTACCCAAGGGCAAAGCTTGGGGAGATTTACAACAAGGTCTGGACATCCCATTTAATGGACAAACTTTAAAAGCAGTCGATTTTACTCAGTTACAAATACAAAGCGCACATGCCATTATCGGCGGCGATAATGACCGTCCTGAATTATTGGCACAGACCTGTCAAGATGCTCAACTTTTGATTCACGAAAGCACTTACACGCAAGCCGTTTTAGATAAAGTGGGTTCAGGCCCAATGCATAGCTCAGCCAAAATGGTTGCTGAGTTCGCTCAACAACAAGGCCTAAGCAATCTGATCCTGACACACTTTAGCCCACGCCATCAAGACAGTGCTGGACAACAAGCTATCTCAGAGGAAGTGCGAGCTTTCTATCAAGGTAACTTTTACTTGGCTCATGATTTTGATCAATTTAGCTTAGATGAAAAAGGTCAGCTTTCAAAAATTGATAAATCACTATAGTTCTTGTGCAATGTGATCTATCTACAAAATTTTCGGATAGATCACATGGCATTTTAGTAATTATTCAAATCAATAAACCAATCTAATTCTTCTTAGAATCAACTTAATTATTTATGGCACATCAGGATTGAAAAAATCAACTACTCTTCGTAAGAGACGAAATGGTAAGTTAATGATCAAATAAACAGCCTCAACAAACATATCTATTGGATCAAACCAGTACCAAGCATCACTTCTACGTTCACGCTGCTCTCGCTTTGGTTTTACCCAGTAAGCAAATAAAAAACAAACGATACTTAGCGCGAAAAAAATAAGATCAAAATTCTCCCCTAGGAACTGAACAAGGTAAAACACCCCAGCTGCAAATAAAAAAATTGTGATTAAATAACGAAAAATATCCATTCGGGTTAGCAATTTATTTGTATTTTGTTATGTTTATAGCATGTCCTTATGCAAAGACATACTTGAATTTCCATAAACACACCGCTGCCCATCTGAAAAATATTAGCCATGCCAATTACACTCCTTTCATAATTATAAGAAGTGAAAATTTGCTTTTCCACATAGAGACAACACCTTAAACAAAATATCTAAAAAGATATAAACTTATATATTTTTATATTAAATTTTTTAACAATAAGCTTGCCAGATTGAATAGAAAATATTTTAAAAATTAATTAAATCATGTATATCAATAACTTATATAATTTATTTTGCATTTTATAAAAAGTTGGCACACTCGCTGCAGTAGTATAAGCACACAACATCATTCGGATCTTGTGAATATCACCTGCCTGCAAACGCTTGGCAAGCAGGCTTTGAAAGGAAAATGAAAATGTCTGTGGTTGAACAACTTAACCAACAAGCTCAATTTGAACAAGAACAGCAACAACGTGCTTATCAGGTTCTAAAAAATGAAACGAGTATGCCAGTAAAAATGTGGACCAATGGCGTACTGGTCGATGACAACTCAAAACAACAATTGCTGCAAACCGCACAAATGCCGTTTATTTATAAATGGATGGCCGTAATGCCAGACGTTCACTTTGGCCTAGGTGCAACCATCGGAAGTGTGATTCCAACCAAAGGGGCGATTATCCCTGCTGCGGTCGGTGTCGATATCGGGTGTGGAATGATGGCGACGCGTACCAGCTTAACCGCTTCTGATTTACCCGATAACTTATATGCTTTACGTACTGAACTGGAACGTCTGATTCCACATGGAATGACCAAAGGCCGTGGTCGAGATAAAGGTTCTTGGGAAACGCCACCTGAAATGGTAGACCAAGCTTGGGCTGATTTAGTTGCAGATTTTGACTTCATCTGTGCAAAGCATCCTCGCCTAAAAAATACCAATAACCGCAAGCAACTGGGAACTTTAGGAACAGGAAATCACTTTGTAGAAATCTGTTTGGATGAACACGACCATGTTTGGATTATGTTGCACTCAGGTTCTCGCGGTGTGGGTAATGCCATTGGTAATCATTTTATCGAGCTTGCACGTAAAGATATGCAGAAGCACTTTATTAACTTACCCAACAAAGATTTGGCTTATTTAGTCGAAGGAACTGAACATTTTGATGATTACTGGTTTGCAGTAGGTTGGGCACAACGCTTTGCCATGAAAAACCGTGAAATCATGATGCAGTCTGCGATTAAGGCCTTAGCAACGATTATTCCGAAACCGTTCCAAGCACGATTGGAAGCCGTGAATTGCCACCATAATTATGTGGAAAAGGAAGAACATTACGGCGAAGAAGTGATGGTAACCCGTAAAGGTGCTGTTCGTGCACGTTTGGGAGAATATGGAATTATCCCGGGTTCAATGGGGGCTAAGTCCTTTATTGTTCGCGGTCTTGGAAATCAGGAATCATTTTGCTCATGTTCACATGGTGCAGGCCGCGTAATGAGCCGTGCTGAAGCAAAACGACGTTTTACTGTGGAAGATCAGATTGCGCAGACTGAAGGCGTGGAATGCCGTAAAGATGCTGCGGTAATTGATGAGATTCCATCGGCTTATAAACCAATTGAAGATGTTATGAAAGCACAGCAGGATTTGGTTGAAGTGGTGTATACATTAAGACAAGTAGTATGTGTTAAGGGCTAATTATGGAAAAGGATTGTTTAGATATTCGAAGCTATAGAATCAGAGCAAATGAAGCAGTTCATCTCGCTCTACCTAAGCAATCCTATTACATCATCTTGGCTGTAAATACTGATGAAATTTTACCTGAATGGCGTAATTGGATTTGTGAGCAGATTGTCTATTCAAGACTATGCATTCAAGCAATGGTGGCAGGGCATGAGTGCTCTATTTGGGATGATGTCCTAGATGAAACGTATCTAGGTTTTTATAACGATCAACCACCAGTCGATCATTGCTTCATGACAACTTGGCATGAAAATGAAACTTTAGAAGATATTACTGAATTTGCAAAATTTAGTATGGAATTGGAAAATGTTTCAAACTTAGTCATTGTACATATTGAATAAAAGGTAAATAAAATGAAACTCGCAGAAGCACTTTTACTGCGAAGCGATCAACAAAAAAAGCTCGCTTCATTAAAACAACGGATCAACGCCAATGTATTGGTACAAGATGGTGATGAACCGAGTGAAGATCCAAATGAACTGATCAAACAGGTGTTTGCTTTGACCCAAGAAAGCAATCAATTGATTTGTCGCATTCATTTGACCAACGCACAAGCAAAATTAGAGGATGGCAAAATCCTGCTGTCCCTATTAAGCTTACGAGATAGTTATGCTGAGCAACACAAGATTCTCGTTGATGCGATTGCCAATACCCATCGTGAACCTGATCGTTATAGTTCACGCGAGATCAAATGGCAAAAAGTTATCCCTGTTTCTAGCTTGCAAAAACAAGCCGATGATATTAGCGCGAAACTACGCGATTTAAATATCAAAATTCAGGCTGCAAACTGGCAAATTGATTTAGTTGAATAGACAACAGATTTTGTGAATTTAGTTCACAATCACAGTTTGGACATACTGGGCGAGTACAAGATCCTGCGTTACTCCGATCTGAGGGATTGAAAATAATTCAGGCGGCTATGGCAGCATGCGAGCCGTGCATCAATCTTCACTGATTAGGCTCAGCACCATGGACCTCGTAAACCTTTGCCAAAAGCAAAGTCACGCGTTACTTCGCATTACCATGTACTGACAGTATGTTCATTTAATTAGAAAATAAGGAAAATAGACGTGAATAAGGCCTTGGCAAATATGCCAGCAATCATCCAGATTGATGGTTCACAAGGTGAAGGTGGTGGACAAATTTTAAGAACTGCCCTTGCCCTTTCGATGATTACAGGTCAGGCATTTGAATTAATTAACATTCGGGCTGGACGGAAAAAACCAGGTTTAATGCGTCAGCATTTGGTCTGTGTACAGGCATCCCAACAGATTAGCCAAGCGTATGTTGAAGGTGCTGAACTCCATAGCCAGCGCTTGTACTTTGCACCTCAACATGTACAAAGTGGCAAATACCAATTCCATATTGGTTCAGCAGGCAGCACAACTCTGGTTTTACAGACCCTATTGCCTGCTTTGTTATTGCAAAATCAAGCTAGTGAACTCACCATCTCAGGCGGTACTCATAATCCGCTTGCACCGACAGCAGATTTTATCGAGTATTGCTTTTTGCCAGCATTAGAAAAACTTGGAATAGAAGTCGAGTTTAAGTTAAACAAAACAGGCTTCTTCCCTATTGGTGCTGGTGAAATTCAAATTACGATTCAGCCGTGGCAACATCGAAACAAACTAAGTTTACTAGATCGTGGTACGTTACAAAATACTGAGGCTTTTGTCGCAGTGTTAAATCTTTCCGAAGAAGCGCAAATTGCACAGCGGGAATTAGCGACTTTAAATAAAAGACTGAATTTAGATACTCAACAGCAATTCCATTTAAATGGGATCAGTCAAGGCAATACAGCATATGTCAAAGTTGAGCATAAAAATCACATTCAGCTATTCACCGCTTTAGGTGAAATGCGCAAAAGTGCAGAACAAATTGCCAATCATTTGGCTGAACAGGTGAAGCAATATATGGAATCTAATGCTGCAGTAGATGAATATTTAGCAGATCAATTGTTATTGCCTATGGCATTGGGTCAAGGCGGTGAATTTACCGCACAATGTATTAGTGAACATACCCGTACTCAAGCCACTATGATTGAAAAATTTATTAATTGTGAAATTGAATTTATCGAGCTGGATAAAACACTGTTTCAGGTCAAAGTAAACGTAGAATAGTGAATATTAAATATGAAAGAACATACTCAAATAAGCAAATTTTTAAGCCTGATCTTAAGACATAAGCCTGAACAAATTGGGCTTCAGCTTGATCAAGAAGGTTGGGCAAAAATTGCTGAGCTCATTGAAGCTGCGCAACAACACAATGTTCTTCTAGATCAAGCATTCCTCCAACTAATAGTAGAACAAAATGATAAAAAACGCTTCCAAATCTCAGACGATGGTTTGATGATCAGAGCTGTGCAAGGCCACTCAACAAGCACTGTACAGCGGCAAATGATTGCACTAAAACCACCACAATATTTATATCATGGCACAGCGAGTCGATTTATAGATTCAATTCAGACGCAAGGCTTAATTGCAGGACAGCGTCATTATGTACATTTAAGTGAAAATAAAGAAACGGCTTTGAATGTAGGTCAACGCTATGGCAAGCCTGTGCTCTTCTTAATCAATACGGTACAAATGCATAAAGATGGCTTTGAGTTTTATCAGGCAGAAAATGGTGTTTGGCTAACAAAGCATGTACCAACACAATATTTATCACTAAATGATCAGACCAAGGCAGAATCATTGGTCTGATCTGATTCCGAGATTGAGTTAACGCACACTTTCCAAAGCCGTCACTAACAACGTCCAACATTTCTCGACCGTTTCTACTTTAACTCTTTCACCCGGCGCATGCGCCCCTTGAATATCAGGGCCAAACGATACCATTTGTAAATTCGGATAATGTTCAGCGATAATGCCACACTCCAAACCAGCATGAATCACTTTCAAGTTTGGTTCAATTTTAAATGCGGATTGATAAGCTTGTTGTAGACATTTCAATGCAGCCGAATCTGGATTTGGTGTCCAACCCGATACTAACGGCGTTAATTCGGATTGAATCTGGAAATTGGCAAAGTGTTGTTGAATATTTTGTGCAAATGTCACGGCTTCTTGGTTCACCATCGAACGAACCATGATTAAAGACTTTGCTTCGTCATCAGTCAGCTTCACCACACCGATGTTATTAGAGGTCTCAACCACATCGGGTAAAGCAGCACTCCACTGTGCAACACCATAAGGGCAAGTTGCCAAGGCCTGCAACCAAGCTTGTTGCTGGTGCATTGTAATAACTTCATGTATCTGATTGGCATTTTTTTGTATGGTAATGTGCAGTTGATCATCAATACCTTTTAGCTTTTGCTGCCATTCCACTTGTGTTGCTGCAACTGCTTTTTCTAGATCAGCCCATTGATCTATTTTAATTGCAATCGTTGCCACAGCTTCACGCGGGATGGCATTTCGCGCCGATCCACCGACAAACTCAACCAGTCGGCCATTGGATTGTGCTAAATAGTCATTCAGGAAATGAGCTAAAATCACATTGGCATTACCACGACCTAGATGGATATCAACCCCAGAGTGACCGCCCTTTAAACCTGATACCAGTAAATCTACATAAATTAAATTTGCTGGTGCTATTTCATATGCAAGTGGCTGCCCCACTTCCAAATCAATACTTCCTGCACAACCAAGATACAATTCGCCCCATTCTTCGGTATCAATATTAAAGAGCCATTGTCCAGTTAAAACACCCGACTCAAGCAAACGGGCACCACTCATTCCCGCTTCTTCATCAATGGTTAGCAGGACTTCAATCGGCCCATGTGCAATATCATTTGACTCTAATACAGCAAGCGCCAGTGCAACCCCAATGCCATTGTCTGCACCTAAGGTCGTATTTTCAGCAATCAGCCAGCCATCCTTTAATACAGGTTGGATTGGATCTTTAAAAAAGTCATGTTGCGTACCACGGTTTGCCTGAGTCACCATGTCCAAGTGTCCCTGCAAAATCACGCCTGCAACCTGTTCTTTACCCGCTGTAGCGGCTTTTCGAATGATTAAATTCCCTATGTCATCAACATAGGTTTCCAAGTTGCGCTGTTCCGCCCAATCTTTTAAATGTTGCCTTAATTGTTGTTCATGCTTGGATGGTCGAGGAATCGTACATAAGGTCTCAAAGTGTTGCCATACCGCTTGGGGTGATAATTTAGAAAAATCGACCTGTATCATGCACCTATATCCTCAAATAAAGCGTTTAAACCAATATACACCATACACTCGAAGGGCGATGATGTTAAATCACTTCATTTTAGATTTTATGCGCAAAATTGACTTAGCTTTTCCACACAAACTGAGAAAAACTATGCTCTGCTTTTAAGCTATTTTCAACAGCTTGAGCCAATTGGCGAATAATACTTTGGGTTTCAATACGCTCAAACCAAGCTTGTTCTTGCTGTGGATTGGCAGAGATTTCACAGAGAATATGCCCTTCCGTATCCTGTTGTGAACATAAGATGGAAAGCGGTAATTGGTGATTGTCGATATGCACTTCAATTTTTTCATGCTCATGACGGATATGCTTCGCATCAAAACCGTATTGTTCTAATTGTTTATATAGCAGCGCAGCCACGTACTCTTGCGTGATATAGCATTCATTCGGTGGATGATCAACCATCCCATGTTTTGGGCAATCTGCTATAAATTGCAACGTTTTCATGCTATTCCCTCTATTCTTATGTTTTTAGCTCTGGATCGCAGCGCTAAACCAACTGGTACGCTAAGAATTATTATATATACAATTGTCTTTAATAGATTAGCTGATTGTCTTAGTTCTATAGCTAAATTGATAAATTTAGACCCGATTAGATATGTACATCGACAAACTCAGTCTTTTTATTATTTAAGCGTTTTCGCCTTATGCTTAGCCAATTGTTTTTATCGATATGCTTATATAAAAAAGCAGCATTTAACTTATTTTCAAAGCTAAACACTGCTTTTTAAAATCAGCTTATGGATTCACAACCTGTACATCCAAACCCGCTGAATTTGCGAGTTCAGTAAATGTCGGGAAACTTGTCGCCACGGTTTCTGTACCATGAATGGTAATATTACCCGAGGTACGCAAACCAGCCATACTAAAACTCATGGCAATACGATGGTCATGGTGTGATTCAATTTCACCACCAGTAAAGATCGCAGACCAATCACCAGACTTGCCTTTCCCTTCAATGATGATGCCATCTTCGGTTGGGGTACAATCAATCCCCATGATCTTCAAACCATCGGCCATGACCTGAATACGATCAGACTCTTTAACGCGCAGCTCCGCAGCACCCGTCAATACCGTTCGACCTTCTGCACATGCAGCAGCAATGAATAATGCCGGGAATTCATCAATGGCTAATGGTACTTGGTCTTCAGGCATATGAATACCTTTCAGTGTTCGAGAACCTTTGATATGAATATCTGCAATAGGTTCACCGCCTGCAATGCGTTCATTTTCTACAGTTAGATCAGCACCCATTTGCTTAAGAATTTCAATCACACCTGTACGCGTTGGATTAATCCCCACCGCTTCAAGAATGACGTCTGCTCCTTCAGTAATTGCAGCACCCACCATAAAGAATGCAGCAGATGAAATATCAGAAGGTACCTGAATATCAGTCCCCACTAATTTACCACCACCCACGAGTGAAATTTTATTGCCTTCGGTTTTTACCTCATAACCAAAGGCACGTAACATACGCTCGGTATGGTCACGTGTTGGTTCAGGTTCAGTCACTGAAGTTTCACCAGCCGCCCATAAGCCTGCCAGTAAAATGCCTGATTTCACTTGAGCAGACGCCATTGGCAAGTCATATTGAATGCCCTTTAATGCTTGGCTACCTGTGATACTGACAGGTGGTGTACCTTTCTCACCTGTGGTTTGGATTTGTGCACCCATTTCACGTAATGGCTTGGCAATACGCTCCATTGGACGTTTAGACAATGAGGCATCACCTGTCATCACTGAATCAAACTTCTGCGCAGACAACATGCCTGACAGCAAACGCATACTGGTACCTGAGTTCCCCATATACAAAGCACTTGCTGGCGCTTTTAAACCGTGCATGCCCACACCATGAATGGTGACTTCACCATTTTTAGGCCCTTCGATGCTCACGCCCATGTCACGGAAAGCCTGCAAAGTTGCGAGTGCATCTTCACCTTCCAAGAAGCCAGTCACATGGGTTGTGCCTTCAGCAATCGCACCAAACATGATGGAGCGATGTGACACAGATTTGTCACCTGGTACGGTGAATTTACCTGTAAATGTTTTCTTTCCCGGTAAAATGGTAAATTGCTGTGTCACCTTGTTTTTCTCCATCAAAGGTTTTTTGGCCAACATATGGTTAAAGTGCTGACGTGCCGCTTGAGCATGCCCAAGTAGTCCCATCAACGCTTGCGAATCTTCCTGTTCAATCAATTTCTTTAAAACTGACAATTGCTGTTCAAAGCCATCAACAGCATTCAAAATTGCCGTCTTATTGGCAAAGAAAATGTCATGCCACATCTGTGGATCACTGGCTGCAATCCGAGAGAAGTCACGGAAACCGCCAGCAGCATAGCGGAAAATGTCTAAATTATCTTCACGATTTGCCAGTTGCTCAACCAAGTTGAATGCCATCAAATGCGGTAAATGACTGGTATGTGCCAATACCTCATCATGTTTTGCCACATCCATGCAAATAACTTCAGCTTTTGCCGCAGACCAGAGTTGAACCAGCTTCTCAACAGCCCAATCCGCACTACTTGGCAGGGGAGTCAAAATTACTTTATGGTTAACAAATAAATCAACTTTACCTGCATGTACCCCAGTATGCTCAGCCCCCGCAATCGGATGCCCCGGTACAAAACCGACTGGCAAGTTTTCGCCAAAGACTGCTTTCGCCGCTTCAACGACATTGCCTTTGGTACTTCCTACATCAGTAATGATGACATTGTCTGCCAAATAAGGTTTGATTTGCTCAAGCACTTTTTGCGTTGCACGAACAGGTAAGGCTAAAACAATTAAATCTGCATCCTGAACTGCTTCTTCAGGCGTAGCATAACCGTGTTGAATAAGACCGAGTGCTTTGGCATCTTCTAATGTTTTTTTTGAACGTGTTGAAGCCACAATTTGAGATGCAAGCTGTTCTGCCACAATCACACGAGCAAGGCTAGACCCAATCAGTCCAAGTCCGATAAATGCAACTTTTTTAAATAATGGTTGAGACATAAAACATATTTGCCTATGTAAAAATCTCCCCTAACCCCTCTTTTAAAAGAGGGGAAACTCCTCCCTTTATAAAGGGAGGTTGGGAGGGATTTTAAAATTTATTACAATAAATAGACTTACAAAACAGCGATTGGATACGATCCAAGTACACGTAGTTCTTTGACCATTGGACGAATTTCTTCCAATGCCGCCGCAACATTTTCCTGACCAATATGCCCTTCCAAATCGATAAAGAACACATACGCCCATTTTTCAGGTAATGCTGGACGCGTTTCAATGCTGGTCAAGCTGATTTGATACTTCGCAAATGGTGCAAGAATTTCCAGTAAAGCACCAGCACGATCATGCGCAGAGATCAATAACGAAGTCTTGTCATTACCACTTTGAGGGATCTTCTCACGACCAATCACAAGGAAACGTGTGGTATTTTCAGGGTTATCTTCAATATTGCTATGTAAAATCTCGAGGTTATACATGTTTGCTGCAATATCAGATGCAATTGCTGCTGAATGCCATTCGTTACGAATACGGCGCGCCGCTTCCGCATTTGAGTTCAGCGCAACACGCTCTACACCCGGATAGTGGGCATCCAACCATTTGCGGCATTGTGCCAAGGTTTGCTGATGCGCATAAATCTGTTTAATGCTGTCTTTACGGGTATTCTCGGATACAAGGAATTGATGATGAATACGTAGTTCAACTTCCCCAATCACATTGACGGTCGATGATTTAAAGCAATCCAGCGTATGGTTAACAATACCTTCAGATGAGTTCTCCACTGGAACAACGCCATAATGTGCGCTACCCGCTTCGACTTCACGGAAGACTTCATCAATGGTTGGTAATGGACGTACAACCGCATCTTTACCAAAATGCTTTAACACAGCAGAATGCGTATATGTTCCTTCCGGCCCTAAGAACGCAATACTTTGTGGTGCTTCAAGTGCCAGACAAGCAGACATGATTTCACGGAATAAACGTGCCATGGTCGCATCAGACAAAGGTCCCTGATTACGCTCCATCACTTTACGCAGCACTTGAGCTTCACGTTCAGGGCGATAAAACAGTGGATTTTCTTCGGATGCAAATTTCGCTTTAGCTACCGCTTCTGCCAGTGTCGCACGGCGGTTGAGTAACTCTTGGATTTGTTGATCAACACTATCAATATCGTTACGAATTTGTTCTAAATTAAGTGAATTCGATGTGTTTTGTCCATCGTTTACCATTGAATGCAGCCTCAGCAAAATCATCTATAAGAATGGATTAAAATCTATGTATGAATCGATTATCCGAACTAGAGTATAACAATACTTTTATGCATTAAACACGCTGAGTTTTAACTCTTTTTCGCATTAAACTTTATTGATAATGATTTTCATTATATATTTCCTGTCAAATTTTTGACGAGTGTAAATAAAGTAATGTTTAGACGTCTTGGTATTTTGACTTTTTCTTTCATGATCGCTAGCCAATCAGTGGTTGCGCAGCCTGCTACGGCAAGTTCCAGTTCATCTCAAGAAGTACAAACAAATACCCAGACCAAACAAAGTTTTATCCTGAAATCAAAATATACTTCTCAAGACTACCTGATCCAGATTTCCGTTCCCGATCGTGCAGCACCTGTAAATGGCTTTCCTGTTTTGTATGTTCTGGATGGCAATGCAGCCTTTGAAAGCGCGGCCAATATTGCGAGATCAGTTGGTGTAGGTGCAAATCGTTTGGGGCTTAGCCCTGTGGTAATTGTTGCAGTTGGCTATCCCGACCAGAGCACCTTTGATGTGCAAAAACGCGCTTTAGACTATACCCCTAAAACGTCTGCCGAGTTCCAAGCGCAGGCCAAATATCAGTATGGTGGTGCAGACCAGTTCATCCAGTTCTTAGATAAAGAGCTTAAACCTGCAATCAGTTCACGAATTAAGGTCAATGCCCAGCAACAAAGCTTATTCGGACACTCCTTTGGCGGATTGTTTGCATTACATACCTTCTTTTCGAAGCCACAGACATTTCAGCGATATATTGCCGCAAGCCCTTCACTTTGGTTTGACAACTACGCCTTAGCCAATAGACAGGCTGAATGGCTAAAAAATAAAACCAATACAACTCAAAATGTAATGCTTATGACCACCGTCGGTACGCAAGAATTAGGGAAAGGACCCGCGGCAGATCCCAATGCTTTAAAAAAGCAAAATGATTTTTATCAAAATTTTAAAGACCAATACTCGAAACAATTTTCTTTTTGGCATTTTCAGCATCCCGCTGAACAGCACCTGACCAATCTGTACGCCAGTCTCCCAAAAGCCATTCTACTTGCAGGATGTCAAACCGAACATTGTGCTGCTTTATTTAATGAGCCAAAGCCTTAATCTCTTCCTGCATAAAACAAAATAGCCTGCAATAAAGCAGGCTATTTTTTAAGCGGCTGAATTAAGCTTTACCGATAATGCCACGTGCCACGATTTCTTTCATGATTTCGTTAGTACCACCATAAATACGCTGGATACGTGCATCAACGAAGAAACGTGAAATTGGATATTCAGTCATATAGCCATAACCACCGAAGAGTTGAAGCAAGTTATCAGCGACTTTCATTTGCATATCAGTACTAAAGCTCTTCAATGCAGCGGCTGTTTCAACATCTAACTTGCCTTCATTGTATAAAGCTACATTTTGGTTATAGAAAGCAGCTGTTGCCAACTCATCAATCTTCGCTTGAGCCAAGACAAAACGTGTATTTTGGAATTGTGAAATTGCCTGACCAAAGGCTTGGCGTTCTTTTACATACGCTGTTGCTAAATCAATTGCGCCACGGATTGCACCCAATGCCGTTGAAGCAATCGCGGTACGTTCACGTGGAAGCTCCTGCATCAGGTAAGCAAAACCTTGCCCTGCTTGGCCCAACAATTGATCTTTCGGTACTTTGACATTATCAAAGAACAACTCTGACGTATCTTGTGAGTGCAAACCAATTTTGTCGAGGTTGGTTCCCTTTTTAAACCCTTCTAAATGTGTATCCACCAACATGAGTGACACACCTTTGGCACGTGCTTGTGGATCAGTCTTCACAGCTAGAACCACAAGATCCGCATGTTGACCATTTGAAATAAAGGTCTTCGAACCATTTAACACATAATGATCATCTTGCAAGATAGCACTGGTACGCATCGCCTGTAAGTCAGAACCTGCACCTGGCTCAGTCATACCAATCGCACCCACGACTTCGCCCGACACCATTTTTGGCAACCAATACTGTTTTTGTTCTTCTGTCGCAATGTGCTGGATATACGGCGCAGCAATTTCAGAATGACATGAAATCGCAGTTGATAATGCGCAATAGCCTGCGCGTGCAGACTCTTCAACCAACATCAATGAATAATGCGTTGGTACACCATAACCGCCGTATTCTTCTGGAACATCGACACACAAGAATCCATTTTCACCCAATGCGCTCCATACCGAACGTGGCATAATGCCTTCACGCTCCCATTGGTCATAATGCGGTGCAATCTGCTCGCTCATAAAGCGTTTAAAGTTATCGCGGAAGAGTTCCAAATCTGAATCGTAAGCTAACATCATTATTTCCTTTCGCTTTCATTGTTCTTAAAAGTTTGTTCGCAGTCATGCTAATAACTTTTAGATGGGATGTCATGTCCCGTTTACATCAAATCACTAGACTGATTCGGTCAATAATTTTGTTTGCATCACCGATCTTCAGTTCACAGTTGTATATTGATTAAACAGCTTATTGGTTTTTTTATGCTATACAACGCAGTTTTATGTCATATTGATTTTATTCTTTGTGACAACCTTCACTACGGCCATGAACACCAAACGTAATATTTATAAAACCGCAGAACATCCATTTGCTCAGTATGTGCGTATTTTAGGTAAGGGCAAAACAGGGTCTCGTTCGCTCAGTTACGAAGAAGCTTATCAAGCTTTTACGATGATTTTAAAAGATGAAGTACTGGATGTGCAGTTAGGTGCATTCTTGATGCTGTTGCGTGTTAAAGAAGAGTCCGTAGATGAGCTGGCAGGTTTTGTTCAAGCCACCCGTGACCAACTCAATTTTCAGCCACTTGATGTTGACCTTGACTGGTCTTCTTATGCAGGCAAGCGTAAGCACTATCCATGGTTCTTATTGGCAGCACTGACTTTAGCACATCATGGTTACAAAATTGTGATGCATGGTGCATCGGGTCATACCATTAACCGTGTCTATACCGAACAAGTACTACAATACTTAGGCTATTCAATTTGCCAAAATGAACAAGAGGTTCGTGAGCAGCTGGAACAACACCATTTTGCCTACCTGCCACTTGAGGTCATCTCACCAATTTTAAGTGAATTGATTTCACTACGAAATGTCATGGGATTACGCTCACCAATTCATACACTGGCACGCCTGATCAACCCCTTTAATGCCAAAGCAACCTTACAGGCAATTTTTCACCCTGCTTATCGTAGTTCACACCAGCAAACTGCGTTTCGTTTGGGTTATCAAAACAGTGCAGTGATTAAAGGTGAAGGTGGCGAGTTTGAGCGTAATCCTGATGCCAAAACCTTAATTTGTGGGATTAAAAATGGTGAGTTGTACGAGCACGAACTGCCTAAATTGACCCCTGACCGTAGCCCAATTGAAGAAGAGCTTGATTTAGCTGTGTTTAAAGCCGTTTGGCTGGGTGAGCAAACACATGAATATGGAGAAATGGCAGTCATTGAAACTATGGGAATCGCGTTGTATACCATGGGTGTGGTCAATAGCTATGCTGATGCAATGGAGAAAGCTCAAGCCCTTTGGCAGAGCCGTTTCTAATATCAAATAGACCAAGGCTATCAAACGGCCTTGGTCTTATGGTTCAACATAATAAAAATCTGGCCAAAACGGATATTCCTGAGCGGAAGAATGAATATTTCTTAAGCTCAATTGATCACCGATTTTGGTTGTAATCTTATTCGAATCGTAAGGACCAGACAGATACGCATCTCGTTGTTGACCTATCAGCTTATTACAATAGGCATGATGCGCTTTGATCTTTTGGGAGTTCCGCATGGTTTGAGCGTCCATGACCTCAATCCCAATCAACAACATGGGATAACCATCATTTTTTATTGCTGTATATTCAGTTTGAGGTGAAGTGTATTTCTGGCTGGCAATCACCTTCACCTTGAGTAAACATTCAATCGGCTGTTTAGCCAAGGCAGTGCCACTCAGTAAACTAAGCAATAAGAACGTGCAGACAAGTTTTATAAGTTTCATCCCATTCATTATTATCTTTTGATAATGATAAAAAAAGCCCAGTGTTGACTGAGCTCTTTAAGTTTAAACAAAACGAATCGGCTTAAATTCAGGTTCGTTATGATGATGATCATCATCACATTCCTCACCGTCTTTTTTGGTCCCGCGGTCGATATAACCACTGCGCTGTTCTTTAGGCAAATGTTCCATTTCCCATGCATACACAGCTTGCATACAAATTTCACGCTGCTCTTTAGTTAATGCAATACCATTAGGCCATTTACCAATTTCAACAGCAGTTTTCAGGCGCTCAACAATTTCAGGATTTAAAATAGCGAGCATTTGTTCAATATTCATGAGTCATCCTGTTGAAAAGATTCAAAATCTTGATTCCACCCCAATTTGGTACGACACGCCATATAAAAGTCATAACCCGGTGGATGTAATAAGCTTAGTTTAAACGGATGTTTGCGGATATGCACCGTATCACCGACATTTAATGCAACACTATGTTGACCATCAGCACTGACCATCGGCAAAACACGGTTTTCACGGATCGTGATCTTAATTTCACTTTGCCCACCAACCACAATCGGACGTGATGATAAGGTATGCGGATGCATCGGAACCAGTGCAATTGCATCCATACTCGGATGCAAAATCGGCCCGCCTCCAGAAAGTGCATAAGCAGTTGAACCTGTTGGCGTTGACACAATCAAACCATCGCTATGCTGACGATAGACATATTGTCCGTCAATATTCAGTTCAAAATCGATCATATGAACCGATCTGCCCGAATGTAGCACTACATCATTCAGTGCAATGGCATCATAAATTGTTTCACCATTGGTTCGAACTTCCATTTCTAATAAGAAACGGCGATCCAGCTGAAACTGACCTTGTAAAACCTGATCGAGTTTAAAAATCGCTTCAGCAGGTTTGATGTCTGTTAAAAAACCCAGTCGACCACGGTTAATCCCGATCACAGGGGTATTATGCCGAACCAACGCACGTGCAGCATGTAGCAACGAACCATCACCACCGACTACAATCACTAAATCTACAACTTCGCCCAGTAAATTTCGACTTACGGTCTGCCCATGGCTATAGGGAACCAGTTTCGCTGTTTCCTGATCAAAAACGGGGTTTAAACCTAAATTGATCAAATGATCATGAATTAAACATAACGTTTCTACTACAGAATATTTATCTGGTCGTCCAATTAGACCAATATTTCGAAAGGATTTATGTGAAATTTGCACGAATAATTCAGCTCCGTCGCGATTACTGACTATCATATCACTAACAACCAATGTTGCGTTGATGATTGATTAAAAAGTATAAAAATGTCTATCCGTTGTTTTTTTATACGATTAATGTCAACGCATCCTTAAAGTTTTTATTGCATGTAGCTATTTATTCACAGTTTTATGATTGCAAAATGACAATAAGCTATCGCATCATTACCAACATTGTTTTGGTTTTAACGCAAATCTATGAAGTTTGAACGTGGTATTGGTTTTCTAGCACTCATTTTTTCAATGTTAGTGATAGGCGTCTTTGTTGCTTTTAGTATCTATCTGATCAGCTTAGATAATATTATTCGTGACAAGTTTGAAGGTCAGCGTTGGGACATCCCTGCCAAGGTGTTTGCTCGCCCATTAGAAATCTATTCTAATGCCCAGATTACTCAAGAGAATTTTACTCAAGAGTTAAAATTATTGGGTTATAAAAACACAGCGAATTACGATAAGTCAGGCAGCTATGTAGTACAAGGCAATAAAATGTTTGTGCATACTCGTGGCTTTGACTATGGTGACAGTACTGAGCCTGAACAGGTACTTGAACTTGCCTTTACTGATGGTCAGGTGAGTGAGATTCGCTCAACCAAACCCTCAAATACAGGCATTGCACGTTTAGAACCTTTATTGATTGGCGGTATTTATCCTCAACATAATGAAGACCGTGTGCTCATTAAGCTGAATAAAGTACCCAAAACCTTAATTGAAGCGTTAATTTCAACCGAAGACCGTAACTTCTATCACCACCACGGTATTTCAATCCGCGGCACAGCCCGTGCCTTGGTGAGTAATGCGACAGGTGGCCGCCGCCAAGGTGGTTCAACCTTAACGCAACAGTTGGTCAAGAATTTCTATCTCTCTCCAGAGAAAACACTGAAACGTAAAGTCAATGAAGCACTAATGTCTCTATTGATTGAATTACATTACAGTAAAGATGAAATTCTGGAAGCTTACTTGAATGAAGTGAACCTTGGTCAAAATGGTAGTTACTCGATCAATGGTTATGGTTTAGCATCACAGTTTTACTTTGGCCTGCCTTTGCGTGAGCTAAACGTCTCACAGCAAGCCTTTTTGGTTGGCCTCGTCCAAGGTCCATCCTTATATAACCCTTGGCGCAACCCTGAGTCTGCCAAGAAACGCCGAGATGTTGTGTTAAATAACATGATGGTGATGGGCTACTTAACCGAAGCTGAATATCAGGATGAAATTGCCCGCCCATTAAATGTGGTGAGTAAACCGACTTTGGGCCCTGCAAAGTTCCCAGATTTCCTTGATATCGTGCGTCGTCAACTCCGTACGGAATATCAAGAAAGCGACATTACCAATCAAGGCCTAAGAATTTTTACGACGCTGGATCCAATTGCGCAGACCCAAGTTCAAAATGCCTTTAAGAATACCGTTGATCGTTTAGCCAAAGCCAATCCCGGCCGTTTGAAAAACTTGCAAGGTGCTGTACTGGTTGCACATCCAGAAAACGGTGAATTAGTTGCAGCAGTAGGTTCAACCCAAGACTTTACAGGCTTTAACCGTGCACTCGATGCCAAACGTCAAGTCGGCTCATTATTAAAACCAATTATTTATTTAAATGCGATTGAGTCTGGTCGTTATACCTGGGCAAGCCCAATCGAAGATAGTGCAGTGAATATTCCAATTGATGGGGATAAGAGCTGGACACCGAAAAACTATAGTGGTGGCGAGCATGGTGTAGTACCGATGCAACAAGCATTGGCCAACTCTTATAACCTCTCTACTGTGCGTTTGGCCAATGAGTTTGGCTTGTCTGCATTTACCAATAAATTAAGACAATTTGGCGTCAGTTCTGATATTCCGGCCTACCCTTCTATTTACCTCGGTGCAGTGAACATGTCACCAATGGAAGTATTAAGCATTTACGGAAATTTTGCGACAGGTGGCTTTAAATACCCTCCACGCTCGATTCGTACAGTCGTCGACGCAAAAGGACATCTACTCGATCGTTATGGCCTAAATGTGCAGCAGACCATAGATCCTGCTGCAGCTTATATTATCAACTACGGTTTACAGCAAGTGATGCGCTCTGGTACAGGCCGCTCTGCTTATAATAGTCTGCCAGAATCGCTTAATCTGGCGGGTAAATCAGGAACCACCAATGACACGCGTGACTCTTGGTTTGCGGGTTATTCCGGAAACCATGTCGCGGTTGTCTGGTTAGGTCTGGACGACAATAAAGTAACAGGCTTAACAGGTTCCTCAGGTGCATTACCAGTCTGGATCAATGTGATGCGCCAGTTGCGTCAGGAACCGGTCAATCTGCGTCAAACCGACAATGTGCAATGGCAATGGATTGATAGTGCAACAGGCGACTTATCTGCTCAAGGCTGTGATGGCGCCATGTATATTCCATTACTGCGTCAAACCGTACCGCGTCGTGCAACCCTGTGTGGCCAGTCTCATTATGAAGTAGAACCCACCTATATTCCTCAGAATAATGAAAGCCCTGTGGAGGATCATCAGGACGGGATCAGTAATTACATTCGTGAAAGTGAAAACCAAATGGATACAGATTTATCCAATCGCCAGCCAAGCCGTGTGATCTCTAGCGGCAGCTATAGCGGTGACAACTAAGTCAAAAGGATGATGGCATATGATGAAGCATACAACGGTGATGATCGGTGTGTTACTACTTGCAGGCTGTACCGCTGCACCTGAAAAAACACCCACCAAAACAGCACCTACGCAGCCACCAAAGAAAGTAACCCAACCTTCTTCTGGTGTAAAAATTACGCCTTATGATCAAAAAGAGATTAAACGCCAAAGTGTTCCTGTCGTTGTACCGCAACAAAAAGTTCAGCAAACGTTTAATGATGGCAGTCAACTGCCTGCATTTAAAACTTTAATGCAAAAAACACAGGTGGCATATAAGCAGCAGCAACTTGCAGAAGCTGAACGTTATGCTTTACAAGCGCAGCGCATTGCACCACAAGCGACTGAGACTTATCTGTATTTGGCACTAATCGCAGATCAGCGCAAGGAATATGCCAATGCCGAGGCACTGGCACGTCGTGGCTTAAGCTATGCGCAAAGCAATGCCATGAAGAAACAGCTCTGGCTGATCATTCTAAAAGCCAGTGAAACACGAGGTCATAAGATTCAAGCCCGAGAGGCCAACAAAGCCATTCAAGCACTTTAATTTAAAGTTTGAACTGACGAATCCCTGCAAGCCCATAAGCATGATGTTTTTGGGCTTGTTCTAAATCTGCAGGAGCAACCCCTCCTAAGGCAAATACAGGAATATCACAGCCTTGTGCCAATTCAGCAAAACCCTCCCAGCCTAAGCCCTGTGCTTCAGGATGTGTTGTTGTCGCATTTACAGGACTGAGAAACACCGCATCACAGCCAATCTGATGGGCATGCTGCAAGGCCACAGCATCATGACATGCCGCAATCAAACGTTTCCCTATAACCAGTTCAGCTTTGTTCAACTGCATCAGTTGAGACTGTTTGAGGTGAATAGTTTGAATTTTTGCTTGCAGATCACTGCTCAATTGCTGCCAAAGTGCGTAATTCACAATCAAGCGTGAATATTGTTCATCAGTTAAAATCTGCAATTGTGAATCAATCTGAGCTTGATCCTCTAAAGCAGTCCGCCAATAGAGCAAGGTGTTGTGTTGTGACATCTGATTGAGCTGATCACTGATTTGAATCAGATGTGGCCAGCTTAAACGTTTTAAAATTGCGGCATTGGCTTTGGGAAAATTTAAATTTACCAACTCATCACGGCGATACCATGCCCAAGGCTGATGGATAAGATTAAGTAACCCATCAGGTACATAGGCATGGAATAAATGTAAATTGACAATGATGTCATCATATTCGTGACAAATCCGATCAAATACATGCCAGTCTTTTAGTCCAATCCCTACTTCTTCAAAAATTTCACGGCGGCAGGCCTGTTCAGGCGTCTCCCCCAATTCAACTTTTCCGCCTGGAAATTCATGTTTATTGCCTTGATGTTGATTGGCTTGTCTCCAGCCCACCAATACTTTGCTTTTATGTAATAGAATTGCGATCGCAACATCAACCGTAGCTTTGGCCATAACAGACTAAAATCTCTCATCTTTTCGGCTTTATTTTAAGGGCTTTAAGGCACTATTCCCATGTCAAAAAACAAAATTAATAGAGGATTTTGTAAATTGTTAAAATTTCCGTTGACAGGCCTATTCGATAATGATTATCATTTAAATCATTAAAAAACACACCACGGAGCATAACAAATGAACGCACCATTTAGCCTTTTCACTCGTAGTACTGATGCAGCTCAATCTTTACCAATGTTGCATTCAAATAACCTTTTTGCCCTAGGCCGAGAAATTCGGATTATGCATGCTGGTGAGGAGTACCGCTTACGTTTAACCCGCAACAATCGCCTGATTTTAACCAAGTAATATAATAATAATCGGACAAAAATAACAAACGTGGGAATAGCAGTATGTCAGCGCATACTGCTTTTTTAATCGCATAGCCCATTTAAATTTGCCTGATTACGTCAACATGATGGTGGCTTTAAAATCCACGTATTCAGCAAATGCATTCATGAGATCTGTCACTTTAATCTTAAAATAAAACACATGCAAAAAATCAGATGATAACCATGTTGAGTTCTGGAATAACCTAGTGGTTTAAACTTGATCGACAGCAACCTCAAGGTGCTTGACCAGTTTATAGTTAATATCCATTTCACTAGTCAACATCATGACCTTTTATTTTTAAAGACATATCCTCTTTCATGGTCAGCTTTTTTTGAGCCGTGATGATTTGAACAGACCTCATACTGCTGTCATCAATTCGCGATATCCATTAAAGCAAATGAAATGAGCTGAATCTGAAAATTAGAGCCAGTCTGTACAAATTATCAGCTCAACGGCACCACACGCAGAACTTCTTCAAGCGTGGTTACGCCCTCAAGTACTTTACGCGCACCAGCTATACGTAAAGGTTCGATGCCTTCTTTTTTGGCCTGTGCCTTTAAATCATTCAATGTACCATGCGCACTAATCAATGACTTGAGTTCTAAGCTGACTGGCATAAACTCATAAATCCCAACACGGCCTTTATAACCTGTATGGCGACATGCTTCACACCCTACTGCGTTATACATGGTCGTGGGCATATCCATCATATAATCAAAGGTTAAATGTTCCCATTGTTGTTCATTCATCGGCCCTGCTTGCTTACAGCTTGGGCACAGTCTTCGAACTAAACGCTGAGCCAAAACCCCTAAAATAGTAGCTGCGGTGAGGAACGGCTGGATACCGAGATCATGTAAACGCGTCAAACTAGAAGGAGCATCATTGGTATGTAAAGTGGAAAGTACCAGATGGCCAGTTAATGCCGCTTGAATCGCCATATTTGCGGTATCATGGTCGCGAATCTCACCCACCATGATAATATCAGGGTCTTGACGCATTAATGCGCGCACACCATCAGCAAAACCTAATTCAATATTGGGATTAACCTGCATTTGGTTAAAGCTGGGCTCTAACATTTCAATCGGATCTTCGATGGTACAGACATTGACCTGCTCGGTTGCCAATTGTTTTAAAGACGAATATAGCGTGGTGGTTTTACCCGAGCCCGTTGGTCCGGTTACCAAGATAATGCCATGACTATGCTGAGTCAGTTGCTGCCAACTCTGCAATAAATGCCCTTCAAAACCCAACTGCTGGAAACTACGCACTAATACTTCTGGATCAAAGATACGCATCACCAGTTTTTCGCCAAAGGCCGTTGGCAACGTTGAAAGACGTAATTCAGTCTCTTGTCCTTTTGGTGTTCGCGTTTTTAGGCGTCCATCCTGTGGTTTCCGCTTTTCTGCAACATTCATTCGACCCAAGATTTTAATCCGGGAAATCACTGCAGTAAGCGTATTGGCAGGCATGTTATAGATGGTATGCAACACACCATCAATACGGAAACGCACCTTACCTTTATCTTTACGCGGCTCTAAGTGAATATCACTGGCGCCTTGCTCAAAGGCAAATTGCAGCACCCAATCTACCAGTTTGACAATATGTTGGTCATTAGCATCGGGGTTCTGGGTATCGCCTAACTGCAGTAAGGCCTCCACACCTTTATTTTCCCGATCATAAAGACTGGCATTTTGCGATGAACTCACTGCCCGACTGACTTGATAATATTCAATAAGATAACGTTGTAGTTGTTCTGGGTTGAGCAGAACTTTCTCAATTTTCTTGGGTGCTAGGCTACGTTCTAGATTATTGAGCCACTCTGTCGTAAAAGGCTGATCCGTTCCAATTAGAATGCGGTCAGGCTGTACTTCAACTGCTAAAATATGGTTTCGTACCGCAAACTCTTGTGACATCACACTGGTTAAAGCCGCCACATCTGCTTTTAACGGATCAATCACAAATAAAGGAATATCGGCTTTTTCAGCCAACCACTGACATAAACGATTCAACCCTAAGCTAGAACCGGCATTGAGTTGATCCTTTAAATTGAAATTGGCTATCCACTGTAAGGGATGCCATTTCAACTGATCTTTTTGACGATGTGTGGTTTGGATGAGTAACTTATCCCGTTCAGTAATCCGACCGTCTTTCAGTAGTTGCTCTAAACACCACGTCACATCAACCGTAAATGAAAAATTTGCAAATTTTGCCTGAGCTTGCATTACCGTCAGTTCCCCAAATTTTTAACACATTTATATTTTTAAAGTTTTTAACTTTGCTCTATAGCGACAACTGTGACATGCCTATCATCAACTGTAAAACGAATATTCAGTTCTGAAAAACACATACCATAGACCCGTTCAGCATCAGCTTGATACGCAGGTCTTGGATCTAAAGATAACACTTGTTCTAGTTCATCGAATATCTTTTTATCCAAAATCCTCTGCCCCAGTAACTGCTGTTGTTGTGACTGAGCAGTTTCCGCCCAAAGTACTTTTTTACGAATGGGTTCTTGTTGCGCATAACCACTCATCGAATTCTCGATGGCATCAGAATATTGGATATACGGTTTGATGTCTAAAATTGGTGTGCCATGCAGTAAATCACTGCCCATCACATAGACGCGAACGGCCTTGCCTTGCTTTTCAACCCGTAAAAAACGCACTACCGACAAACCAATTGGAGATGGGCGATACATACTCCGCGTTGCAAAAACTCCAATTTTCTGATTACCGCCTAGTCGTGGCGGACGCACCTGCGGACGAAATTTAGACATTTGATTCAAAGCGTTATCTTGATTTTTATTTTCATGAAACTGCCACAGCAGCCACAAATGGCTAAAATCTTCGATTCCCTCAAAGGCTAAAATATCGTTATAGGGTTCCGCCATCTCTATATAGGACTCGACTTGCACGAGATTTGGTTGTCGTGGAATACCAAATTTCTCACGATAAGGAGAATGCATATGACCGATGATCGGCATGACTACAGAATTACTCATCACTTTTTCTTATAAACACAATTAAATATATTCAGTTTATCGAGAATGATTTTAGATTAGAATAGCCATCTGTTTCTTTTAACTGTGATCGAGACCTTTAATGGCTGCTTTTAACGTTGAACGCATTACTCATGTTCACCACTGGAATGACACACTTTTCAGTTTTAAAACTACACGCGATACCAGCTTACGTTTTAAAAATGGTCAGTTTGTGATGATCGGTCTTGAAGTAAATGGTAAGCCTTTGATGCGTGCTTATTCGATCGCGAGTGCGAATTATGAAGAGGAACTCGAATTCTTCTCAATTAAAGTACAAGACGGTCCATTAACTTCTATCTTACAAAAAGTACAAGTGGGCGACGAAATTCTTATTTCTAAAAAGCCGACAGGCACTTTAGTTCATGATGACCTATTACCAGGCAAAAACTTATACCTTTTATCTTCTGGTACTGGACTTGCTCCATTCCTTGCACTGCTTCGTGATCCAGAAACTTACGAAAAATTTGAAAAAGTAATTATGGTTCACGGTACACGTTATGTATCAGAACTTGCATATCAGGATTTAATCCTAAATGAACTCCCGAACCACGAGTTCTTCGAAGAATTAGGTATCAAAGACAAACTGATTTACTATCCAACAGTGACACGTGAACCATTCCATACTCAAGGTCGTGTAACCACTGCAATTGAGTCTGGTGAACTATTTGAAAAAATTGGTTTACCACGTTTCAACCGTGAAACTGACCGTGCCATGCTTTGTGGTAGCCCTGCCTTCCTGAAAGATGTTGCAGCGTTACTTGATCAACATGGTCTGGTTGAATCACCGCGCATGGGCGTGATGGGTGATTATGTAATCGAACGTGCATTTGTTGAAAAATAATTTTCAGCCATAAAAAAACCGAGGTTTCAGCCTCGGTTTTTTTATTATAACAAGCTTAAAATCAAACTATATCTTATTAATTTGGTTAAAATCGCTATTTAATAAAACTAAACTTAATAAATAATTAAGCAGCTTCCAAATGAATTAAACGCTCAATATAATACCAGCACTCTTCAATTTTAGCGCGATCCTTGTTCACTTTCGCATAAGCAGTCATACCATCAAGTATATTGATATACATCGCGGTTAATACATGTGGTTGAAACACCTTCGCCTTTTCAAATAAATCTTCGATCAGCGCCATTAACCACTCACGATATTCAACAATCGGCCCAATAATTGAAGGATACTGTTGTAGTATTTCTAAAGAGGCTTTCTGAAACATACAACCATGAAAATCATCTGTATTAAACCAAGCCAAATGCCAAAAATAAACGGCTTTGATTTTCCCCAAATAATCACCTTCTGCTATTAAACTGATTTCGTGTTCAATGGCGACTTGAATACTTTTATTCCTACGAGAAAGGCATTCTTCGATCAAATTTTCCTTAGAAGGAAAATATTTGTAGAAAGTCATTTTGGCAACGCCAGACTCACTGATAATTCGGTCCACACCTACAGAGCTGTAGTTATGACGGTTAAAAAGATCTAGAGCCGTTACAATGATATCTTCTTTTTTTGACATTTTATTATCCTTTTAGAATTCTATCAAAAAACTTAATGCATTATTTAGACATAGTTTAAGTGCTGGAAATTCTGGCCACTCACTATGTGTGTTTATGTTATTGTAAGAGCATTATAGAAAAGTCATATTTTCTTTATTGTCCCTCTTATAGGGTATGTAAAAATCAGTCTATAAACAAGATCATTTGTAAAAAAACCTTTCTATTTTTAAAATATTTTTTTTAAACGTGAAGCAATTCACTCTTTATTTACAGTTAAGTTAATTAATAAACTTTCTTACTATTTTTTAGCCCACTTAATAAATTGATTTCACAAAAAAATCATTTTATATTTAAATCATCCAATAAAAAGATGTTTGGTTGAACCAATAGTTATATTCATAAGCAACCAAAAAAAATCTAACTAAATAATTGGAAAAGCAATAATATTATTAATTCATCGAGTACAAGACCATGCCAAAAAAATTTGAAAACTTTAACGACCCAAGACAGAAAGCTATTGAAGGTATGAAAAATAGTATTTCTGCAGATGTCTGGAATAAGAACCTGAATTTTCTGAATGAACTTCGCGCAGAAATTTCAAATCATCCTGTTTCACGACATCCTGCCATTCAACTTTTAAATGACGGTGTCATTGACAAAGAAACTTTGAAACACATTCATTTAGAATATCGTCATGCCATCGTACAAGTATTTACCGATGCATTATTGATGGCACAATTCCAAAGCAAACAACTAGAACCACGTTTATTATCAGGTTCTAAAATGTTCCCTCGTTTTTTACTTAATCTAAATATTCTGGATGAATTCGGTTTCCGCCCTGGCTTAGACGAAGAAGGTTACTATTCAGGCAATCCTGAATATGCTCATTACCCTCTCTTTGAAGACGTGTTAAATGACTTTGAACTAGGTCAAGCAGAACGTAATGACTATCAACCGTCTCTCATTTCACAACGCGTTCGCAATTTTCTGGAAAACTCATTCCATAGCTATCAGGCGGTGTCGGCACTATTGGCTGTCGCCGAAGAAGAGGTCATTTTATTTAGCCCCGCATTACGTCAGGCAACTAAAGCCGTTGGTTTTGATGTTGATAGCGGTTATTACTATGTCCATGGTGTTTCACATGACGCTTCAGCTGAGGCAGCTGATGATGATCATGAAGATGATTTATGGTTTGTGCTGGCACAAGCTTGCGTTGAATCTGAATACGCATCGATTCGTCAACTCTGTCTTGAATACTGTGATTTATGGGAACAGTTCTGGGATGAACAAATTGCCTACTATGGAAGTTTCAAAAAATTGGCTTAATTTCTTTTATATCAAGGGCCATCGTCAACTTTTCAGTTGAATGATGGCTTTTTTACAACCTAAAAAATTCATTAATACAAGCATAGCAACATATCTTCAGATATCACCTGAAAATGAATTGGCTCAAAGCTAGTGCGTAATTTACGATATAATTCACCTTTCTTTCGCACATATATTCAGCACATGTTTTCTCAACTCGATGTCAACTTATTGGTTCTTCTGGTTTTATTAGGCTGTGGTATCTTTAGTCAAAATACAGCCGTAACCATTGCGGCAGCATGTCTCATTCTGGTCAAACTCACCCCATTGAATCAGTTTTTTCCTTATATTCAAACCCATGGTCTGAATATTGGCATCATTATCTTGACGATAGGTGTCCTTGCTCCTATCGCAAGTGGTAAAATCAGTGGTGAAAGTATTCTGAAATCATTTATCAGCATTAAGTCTTTAGCTGCAATCGCTGTTGGACTCTTGGTCGCATGGCTTGGTGGACGCGGAGTTAAACTGATGAGCAATCAACCCGATGTTGTTGCAGGACTTTTGATTGGAACCGTGGCAGGCGTTGCTTTACTACGTGGCGTGCCCGTGGGTCCTCTGATTGCTGCTGGAATATTGTCCCTGCTGATTGGTAAATCTTAATACATCCTAAGAGCAATAAGAATATCTCACTGATCAAGATCAAGGTAGTGTATTCTCCACTACCTCCATGCTAAATGATGGTTAATCAGGACTCATAATAAACTGTACGTAATTTCGAAAACTTCTCCAACTGCTTAATAAAACCTTCAAAATAACTCTTCTCTTTATCCTCGACTCGATAGCCTGCATATAAGGTCCTTCTTAAGCCTTGCGGTGAAACACAATCCAGACGACGACTCACCACCCAGCCCTTTTGTTCATATTCATTTACCACCCAATCAGGCAAAGCGGCAATACCTCGTCCACTGGCAACCAGTTGGATCAGCATTTGAGTTAAATCCGTGGTTCGAATCTGCTTAGGGTGAATATTTGCGGGAAGAAACAAATGCGCCATGATATCCAGACGATGCTTATCAACCGGATAAGTAATCAAGGTTTGCTCAGCTAAATCTTCAACAGAAATCTTTTCGGCACGCACCAAAGGATGCGTATTTGAAAGTACTAGTCGTGATTCATATTCAAAAATCGGAAAATATTCAATTCCTTTTAATGCAATCGGATCAGCAGTAATCAATAGATCGAATTCCGCATTTTGCAGTAATTCATGTGGATTCGATTCAAAACCCGCTGCAAAGTCTAGATCGACATCGGGATATTGATGACGGTACTGATTCAATAAAGGCATAAGCCAGTCGAAGCAACTATGACATTCCGATGAGAAGATAATCCGTCCGGTTTGGCCATGCACAATACGGGTAATATCGGTTTGTGCAATTTGAACCTGTGGCAAGACATCATCTGCCAGTTTCAGTAAGCGCTCTCCAACATTGGAAAAACTCACTGGACGACTGCGACGATTCACAACTTCTACGCCATACCAGTGGTCTAATTCTTTTAACTGATGTGAAATAGCTGAGGGGGTCAGACATAGATCGGTTGCTGCTGCAACCAAAGAACCGTGCTCTCTTAAAGCAATTAAAGTTTTCAAATGACGAAGTTCTAACATGGCTATGGCCTAGTGATTTAATCCCCTTGCATCCCCCATTTTTAAGCGAAACCGATTACAAATCATCATCAAATTCTAAATATGGGTTTGCTTCCTCGTTAAAGGCAAGCTGCTAAAAAGATTTTTAGTTGAATTTATTTCATCTTAACACAAAACTCATTAATTTGTCTCAACATAAGCTTTTTCTTTAGCTCTTACTCGTGTGTTGTATCAACAATCAACTGCCCGTCATCTCATCGTCGTAATCTCCGACTTGGTATAGTTTTGAAACATGATAACGCTGGGGACTTAGAAATAGAGTCATTAAAAAATTTCAGCTTAAGCTGAGAACATTTCATTTTATTGAGCCGCCACAGGCTTCTAAAACTTTTACAATAGAAAATTACTTTTGCAGACCATGCCTACGATGACAAGACAAAGTCAAAAGACGCTTGAACGCCAAACGCTCAGCCTACCCGAAGGACACAACAAACTGCTGCTGCATTCTTGCTGTGCGCCTTGCTCTGGTGAAGTGATGGAAACCTTGATTGAGTCAGGCATCGACTTTTCGATTTTTTTTTATAATCCGAACATTCATCCCGTGAAGGAATATTTGATTCGTAAAGAAGAAAACATTCGATTTGCCGAAAAACATAATATCCCGTTTATTGATTGCGATTACGATACTGACAATTGGTTTGCCCGTGCCAAAGGCATGGAAAACGAGCCCGAGAAAGGCATTCGCTGTACCATGTGTTTCGATATGCGCTTTGAGCGAACAGCCCTGTATGCCTATGAACATGGCTTTAGCCTGATCAGTAGTTCACTCGGTATTTCACGCTGGAAGAATATGCAGCAAATTAATGATTGTGGTTTGCGTGCAGCAGCGCATTATCCCAATCTTCAATATTGGGACTATAACTGGCGTAAACACGGCGGCGCCGTTCGCATGCTTGAAATCAGCAAGCGTGAAGAGTTCTATCAACAAGAATACTGCGGCTGTGTTTATTCACTCAGAGATACCAACCGCTGGCGTATGAGTAATGGTCGTGATCGCATTCAATTGGGCGTTAAGTTTTATAGTAATGCGATGGAGGATGAGTCAAATCAATCAGACTAATTCTTCGATGTTAATATTATAAATATATGATCATCTAAATGATTTATATACCATATAAAAGGCAGCTCATATATTTAAATACGCGGCAACGCCATTCGCAACTGTTTGAGACAGGATTACTTTTGCTTGATAATGTTTTTGCGATATAAAGTGTTAAATATTGGTAGCGAACGAGTTTTGCGAATGGCAATGATTTTGCCTACTTTTCCTAAAAGAAAAGTAGGTCGAAATGAAGTTGAATCCTTATACTAATCTTTTCAATTAAAGACTCTGAAATAGCATAATTTCTCTAGATTAAACTCCATTAAAAGGTCAGTTTACAGCAACACTAATTATGCTGTAGAACTGATTACTTGGCTTTTGCTTGGCATCGACCGCCTCACTGACTTCAATCAGATACTCGCCTGCTTTGGCAAATACCAGATCAGCACTGCCATCTGCCGCTGTTCTTAAGTTAATCCCTTGCTTATCGGTTGCACCTTTAGCGCGAATCACAACATTCGCATTGGCCAATGCTTGATTGGCTTTCGATGCTTTAATTTTCGCGGTTTGATTGGCTTTTAACTCACTTGGATGGGTTAAAAACTCAACTTGAATCGGTGCTGTGCTTGCCTGCACAGGCGTATTCTTGTGTTTAGATACATAGGTCAATAATGTCCATTCACGAGTAATCTCAACAGGTGTAATTTTTTTAGCCTTCAAGTCCGCAGGAATGACAAAATCACGCTCAGCTTTTGCAGATGCTTTGTCTGCTGGCATATCAAAGAACATTTTCCATTGTTTTTGATCTTGTACATATTTGAATGGATAACTGGTGCTAGTTTTAACACTATACGTCCCCACTTCAGGCAACTTTAGATCAAATACAGTTGCCGACCCCAATTTAGACGTGGCTGCAATTGTGGTTTTGCTGTTATTCGGACTGGTAACTTCAAACTTTGCATCTTTTAATGCATATTCACTTTGCAAAGCTTCTTCTGCATAACCCGAGATCATTGCGACTTGAGTTTGTTCCGTGGTATACGCAAGCGGTGCAACATAGGGTTCATGAGCAAAACTATAACCTGAAGCAAGCAGCAATGAACTGATCAATAATTTTTTCACTCTTTTTTCCACCCTTTATAAAAATTCTGCTAAAAATGATGCGCGCCGAGATAATTTCGGCAAAATTTTGAGATAAGTGAAGATTTAAACTGTTTCACGTATTGAAAACAAATTCCAAATTTTTATATGTGTTTATGACATACCCACGCAAAGGTGGGTATAAATATTAAGATTTTGCTTTGCCGATCATAGCTGGGGCAAAGTGGTAAACACCTGCTTGAAGTGCACCATTCGACTGTATATATAGATTGTCACCACCTAAAGCATTTTGACATACAAGCATTTGCCCATCTGGTTGGCCATATTGAGCTGTTGCAAATATCTTAGCAAGTACAAATGAAGCAAATTGGCTCGGATTGAATGCTAGATCACATATAAATCTTGGATCTTTATGAGTAAATAATGGACTTCCACCTCCCGACCCTATTTGAGATGTAGTGGTTATATACCCTCTGAAATAGATCGAACCTTGATATGTTGCGAACTCAAGCCGTGACTTGGACTGATCAATTAGAGTAGCCCATGAAATTCCAGTTAATGTACTTGCATTCACCCAAACTATAGGATTTGCACTTGATGAATTGATTTGCCCTTGAAGCTTACCGAATGCCGCAAGAAACGCATCTGTGGCGGTAATTGGAGCATTTACAATATTTAGGCCTGTAAGGGTTGTTGCTCTAACATTGGCGGGAAGATTATTTTGCTGTGCTTGTGATTTACCAAAAGCTTGCAAGAACGTGTCCGTTGCAACAATGGGTGAACTGTCGGCAGTGCTCAGGCCTGTCAATGGTGTAAGCCTAACTCTTGGTTCAGTGAAATATAGCCTAGAACCTTCGGTAATATCACTTGTAGTTGAGTTGTGAGGATTGCCCTGCGACTGGCTGTGATCATACGCAACCTTGCCTCTGTCGCCTCTATACGCAGTTTCCGATGTTTCACCTAAAGCAACACCACCGCCTCCAATGACCACGTACAACATACCGCTCCAACGATAGGTTTTGTTCGTGTCCACATCGACATAGACTTTCCCCGATTCGGGTACGTAGGGATTGCCGTTAAGATCGTTGAATTGGCTAGGATTTACGTAGCGACCATCAAGCACATCATCGACATAGGAGGGCAATTGAGATGCTGTAACCTTTCCGCTTTCATCTAAATCAGCTTTTGTTGATAGAGCTTGATTAACTGCCTGACCATCAGCTTTTAGATCAATCTTATCTAATAGCAATTGATCTTGCTGATCGACATAGACTTTATTTGCTTTTACAAAGATGGACGATTTAAGCGCATTAACTTCTGTATCAACATAAGAAATGTTGGCTTTTAAGGCACCTTGTTCATCTACATACAATTTAAGATTGGCAACATTACCAAGCTTTTCTGCACCAACATCTTGAGCATTTAGAAGTACTGCACCCGTTTTACCTTGTACTGAAGTAACAACTTGTGCATCCAAACCTGTGAAAAAGCCTAGAGGTAGATCAAAGACAATATCTTTGTTATCAATCAAATTATTAACTGGTATAGGGTTATTTGACCAATATACCTCTAAAACAATATCGATCATTAGCTGATACTCTTTTCAATCGTAAATGAATAGGTACTTGAGTTCTTTACCTTCCCATCGATGTTTAATTTTATGTCTGTTCTCGCCATGCCAGCTTTCCAGTTAGCTGTAATTGACTTATCAACCTCAAGAAGCACCGCACCTTTAGTTGAGGCTTGGTCACAAACAGTCACATCACATACAGCAATTTCTTTTCCAGTTGAATCAACAATCGTAGCTGTGAAATGCATATTGTCAGTTATCAATATTGCTTCGCGTGTTTTCCCATTCCGTGCAATAAATAATAATGAAAAACTATTACCTGTCTTAATCGTAGGGTTCATGCTATACGTCTCCATCTAGCGTCCACAACAGATGGCTGAACGTTATTATGTGGTTTATCTCCACCAGCACTGCTAGTTTTAAATTTATAGCCCACATCACTGGTATTTGTTACTGCTGTAGATGCGTAGTTATCTTGTTGTTGTGATGGAAATTCATGATCATGATTAGGCATTTCTTCAATAGTAAGTTTATGAACATAAGCACCAAATATACTTCCTACAGCTTTTGTCCAGTCTGGATCATCTGAATTAGTTGATAAACCAACAGATGCTTTACCTTCACCATGACGAATCCAAGTTGTACCAATGTATTTTACATTTGGATTAAAGTTAGGAATGCCAAAATCAATCACCACACCCACAGGATAAAAGTAATCGACAATATTTTCGATGAAGTTTTCAATCAAAGAAGTACGTTGTGAGACAGCTACAACTTGATCGGAAACACCTTTAACAATGGTATAGACTTGGTTTTTTTGTGCTGGATCAAGTGCAGTGCCAAATCCTTCAATAACATTGGCTAACTCTTCCTGAACGTGGTTACACCATGATGGATCAAGGTAGGTGGCATCTTGTCCTGAAATATCAGCATTATCATGGAATCCTGCTTTACCAGCTCCATTGACATCAGGACGTGCGTTAATAGTGTTAATTCGTTTCATTAAATCACCTCAATGTCATAGCGTAAGAAAATAGGTAAATAGTTCTGCATGATGCAATTTAAATCTGCGTTGATCGGACTCTGGAATCTAAGTTTGACCTTATAACGCAAAACATCAGTGTTTACTGGTGCTGTGCAAGGCGTTGTACATTGCATAGGTTTGTATTTAATGAGTTCAACTAGGTTCACATTAAAAATGGAAAAGAGTTGTTCTATATAACTTGTATTTAAAACATTTTTTGTACTTCTAATCCAATTAACAACAGCCAAACGCTCTTCAAATGATTGACCAATGTTTGTCTGGCACTTTAATGGCAAACCATATTCACGCTCATATTCTTCTAATAGTTCTGGTGGTATAGATTCGATTACTTTTAGCAATCGTTTGGCATCAAGATCTGTTTGTGCCAGAGCTGTTGCATGACCATAGATATCATCAGCAATATTGGTATTTGGTGCTTGATCATAACCACCAACAGGCAGTAATGACCGCAGCAATATTTCATACATTTTGATAGTTTCGTTAATAGTCATAGCGCACTCACATTTAATGTGCCAAGACGCAGCCAATAAGTATTAAACGGATCAACTGTAGGTACAATATTCACAGATGGACTCAAAACTAAGTCAGTGACTCCAGCTATTGCAACAATCCGAGCAGTCAGAATAGCCGCTTGATAAGGCTTAACAGGTGCAATTTCAGAAAAATAGTCACGAATTACCTGCCTTACTACATTTAAATTTGCTGTACCAGAGATAACCGCTGCCACAGGCACAAGCAATTCAGTTGGAGAATATGCTCTGCAATCAGCCCAGAAACCTGCATAATCATCTAAAACCGCTTGAACCGTTGCTATCAACGCATCACTGGGTAACGTTGGTGGATTACCAACGGCAGTGATGGCAACATCTAGTGAGCCAAGACCACGTCGTTTAGCATAAATATAAGCATGCTTCACATTAGGAATTGATCGCACTAAAGCTTCTAAATCCTCTGCACGATATCGAGATAAACCAAGTTGTTTTTGTTCTAGTAAACGTGCACGCCAATCTTCAAGTTCTTCCTCATCTGTACCACCACCAATTGATACATCAGTTGCAATGCCACTGAGTCCAGCCAACGGACTAACCCAAAGCAAAGTGCCTGCAAAATTCCAACTTGCGCCAATTCGATCCGCTACTACATCAACAGCTTTTGCTGTGTTGGCTACCAAAGTTGTATCGCTGGTTACTGTCCAATAATGTCCTTTACCATCTGTTAGCTTGTTACCAGCGGTAATGGTCAAATTCACATTAGATTTTGCCAAAACAGTACCAGATGCTTGAGCACCGCCAAGACGTGGTCGACCTAACTCATCGGCATGGATATAAAGAAAAGGCTCATCAGCAGTCGCAACAAAAAGCTGCTTCTGTATATAAACTTGATGGTGATATAGACCTTCTACAGTAGCGGCAGTTCCATCAGCACGAATGCCAGCATCGCTATCATCTGAAATGGACAAACCTGTTGAGTTACGGATTTCCTGTGCGATTTGATTGCGGATTTGTGCAAATGTTTTTATTGGATAAGCCATATCAACCACCTACTGTGACAAAGTACTGGATTGATTGTTTTTCACCAGTCAAACGAGTGATCTCTATGTTTAGGTCAATACGACTTTTAACTGTTTGAGTCGCTGAAACAACCAAAGACTCCAGACGTGAAGGTATTAAGTCAGCTAATGCTTCTTCAGCATATTGTTTAACTGTCTGTATCATGCGAGGTACATCTTTTGACCGACGTAATAGATAAAAACGACTACCTAAATTAGGATCAGCCCAATACTTTCCGCGATGAATATTTAGACGTAAGCATACAGATTGAACGACATCATCATTAAATTCAGCATCGAGGCTTGTGAGTATGTAGTCTCTTGTCTCTAAATTAATAATTCCCATGAGTTACTCCATTGGTGGTGCAGCTGGTGGACTGTTGCCATGCTTATGGTCGTTGTAAACATCACGCATGGCTTGCATTGAGCTTGTTTGATCAAAGACATCGCCATTAAGTACGCGTACATTGCCGTCATCAATAATCAGATCACCGCCTTTAACATGCGTGCCGTCTTTCTGAAGCCAGACTGAATGCCCGAATTGGTCATAAACACAGGTTTCGCCTTCATCGACATCGATTAAGATCGCGCCACCCTTAGTTGCAATAACGACTGACTTTGCTGTAGTTCCCTGTAGGGGTATAAGTACAACTTTTGCATTTTCTGGAATATGTGAGCTAAAGCCGATTTGCTGAAGCAGCTCAACATCAGTCAATGTCTCATTTGATAAGCCTGTAACTTGAAGAACTTTTGAGCCACCACGAGCGACTATTCCAAACAACGGAAATCGCAATTTTCCGATAGCTTTTTTTACTTGAGCCATGCTGATCATGCTTTAGCTCCCTTGGTGGTTTTGCCTTTTTTCTTGGTAGATTGTGGGTCTTTATAAATGAGCGGTTGCGCCCAATCGCCTTGGCGCTTAAGGTTTAAACGTGTGGTTTTTCCTTCAGTACGAGATAGCATCAAAGTGCGCCCCATTACAGCCCATTTGCCAGTAGCAAGGCTCAATGCATTGGTTTCAACATTGACATACCAGCCAGCTCGCCACACCTTGCCATCAATCACCCAATCATCAACTGTAGCTGTCAGGCTGTATGCCTCTAAGTCATTGTCTTTTTTGATTTTCAACAATGCAGCTTCAGCTTCAGCTTGGCTTTCGACATCACTTAAAGTGATTATTTTTAGACGATTAAAACTGTATTGAGTTTGGACGACGGTTTGGGCAAGCAAACTGTTTGCTTCAGCGTTTTGGCTCATTACTTGTATTTGCGTGAATACATTGGATACATCATTGTCGTACTGAAGACTAAGAACGTTATTTTCATTATTGAGTGGCTTAATTAATCGTAAAGGCTGATTTACTTGGTACGGGTTAGCAAACGGATCACCAATATTTAAGCTACCATCTGGCTCAAACCACACATGCTGGCCAGTGACCTGAGCTGCTTTAATAATAGAGTCCCAAAGTGCCTCACCTGGTTCTACAGAGACTTTGTTTTTTAGCCAGCTATCATTTTGAATACGCACATCATGGATAATTGAGGCGAAGTCACCAGCTAGAACAAAACGCTCCATCAATTCACCCAGTGTGACTTGGCGACCATTGAAAATTGGCACAGAGCAATCAATCAGCTGACCAGCTAAATCGCGACCTGAAATTTGAAGCCCATAGCCTTCACGTTTAACTCCTTCAGAGATACGGTCAGTAATTGCCGTTAGGATAATTTCATCTCCGTAAAGCAATTGTACTTTTGCTGCACCTTGCACACTTGCAGGCAGAGCCTGACCATCATGCCGAAACAGGGTTAAATTCCAGCTATCTGCTGGGGTATCAATTTGACTGTCACAGCTCACATTGTCCCAACCATTGATTTCTATATCACCAATGATGAGCCGAATATCTTTACCTGAATTATCTTGCATAGACAGTCAACTCCATGCCGATTTGAAGTACTGCTGGATTAAATAAATCAGGATTTAAATGACGAATTTCTTCAGCACGATCCATGTCCCCATACAGCATGTGAGCAAGCGAATGAAGCGTACAAGGCACAACAATTTGAGTTTTAGTAATAGGGGGACGTAATTCAATTAACTCTTGAATTTGTATATGAACCTGATCAGCAACTTCTTTAAATATTTGGACTTGACTGACAGTTTCAAAATCTAAAGCTGTTATTGCCTGTTCACGCTCTGCTTTTATTGCTTGCTGCAAATCGCTACGCGTTTGTTGTCTAATGATCGCTAGATCAATAGGTGTAAAACTTACTTGCTTTTTTGCAGCCATTTCTTTACGGACAGCGATTACAACGTTTTGAGAAATTGCAACTGTGCTTGCAATTTTAGTTGCGCGCCATGTTTGCTTGAGTTCAGGCAGATCACCATCTTGAAAAAGTCTTTCAAAACGCTGTACTCGTTTAAATAGATCACGCCATTTTGAAATCGCTGAAATGTTGGTATTAAAGGCGGCTATCTTGGTCACATCATCCACCAAGCCGACAATTGAATCAGCTGGAGATAAAACCGTCTCAACAGCATTTTTCACAATACCAAGATATTGGTATGCTGCATTTACACCATTACGGATATTGTTGACGATAGTAAAAAACTTATTCGGATCAGTGCTTTCAAGTTTTTTCAATGCAGCTTGTAGCGAACTTGCAGGGGTATCTGTGATTGCTTTTGTATCAATAGCTGTAGGTGCTACAACAGGAATAAATAAAGGCCGCTCTTTGTCTTCGGCCTGAATAAACTCAATTGCAATCTTGCAACTATCAACATCTTCAACGTTATGAACAATATTGTATGATTCAACATTGACCTGCATTACACCATGTAGAGGGTGAATCAATTCACCAGAACCTTTGGCAGTCAATGCAGCCCAGAATGCATCCATTTCGGTTTTATAGTTTGTACCTACAAAAACAGCATCAATGCTTATTTTTAAAGGATTGTTACCCATATCCTCGATAGCAGCTTTATTGGAATAAGGAGCTTGCTTGATCGCTAAAGATTTAGAGCCAGATTCATTTGTGTTTGTACATTCAAAATGTACTCCACGAAAACTAGCATCCTGTAAATCATCTTTCCAGCCCATAACAATAAACCTCACTTTTGTGAGGTTTATTGTCCGAAAAATTAGGTTTTTATATTAGGCGGAAACACTTCCTTTTATTTTTGTCCGTATGACAACAAATCTAAACCATGTCTTTTTTGTTCAGTTTGCGCGTGCTGTGTGATTTGATCCATTAAACCACCTCCCATCATCATAGGCTTGTTTTGTATGGTAGCTGAAATTAGAGAATTAAGCTTACCGACCATGTCTCGGCTCAATTGATTCTGCTCATCCATTTTTTTATTTTGTTCATCCAATGCGGCTTGTTGTTCTTTACTTTTTTCTATAGCCATTTCTATAAAATCAGGGCGATTCTCTGAAGCACCAAATAATTTAGCAACTTTCCCATAGAATAAGTCATCCAATGGTTTAAACAACTCATAGCCAACATATCCAGCGGCAGCAACGCCAGCGGTTTTAGTAATTCCACTAGCAGCTCCAGCTACAGTTCCAGCACCTCCAGCGGCTGCACCACCGATCAATCCTTTACCCCCAGCAGCAATAGCTGCAATGCCAGCTGCTGCTCCTAAAGCAGCAACGCCAACACTTGCAGCATAAGCACTAGCAGCTAAAGATTCATTATTCCGTGCCCAGTCTGAAATTTTATCTTTGGCGTTACTGAGTGAGTCTGAGACAGCATCATAAGCTTTAGACTGAGCAAACAGTTTTTCTTGTTCCATTGCCATATCTTTTGCCCACTCAGTCTGACGAACCATATTCGAATCAGCTTCAACAGTACCGCCAGCATTTGAAAGACCTTGTCTAAGGCTTTTTAATTGATCTTTCTTATAGACAATACTTAATGCAGCCATGAGTGCTTGACGATCCGCAATGATCTCACCGAGTTGGCTACCCATTGCAATATTGCTCATATCCTCGATAGCAGCTTTACGCTCGGCGGATGTACCTTTTTGAGCCATTGCTTGGAGTTTTTGGTATTGCTTATCACCTGCAAGCTGACGATCAAGCAATTTTACAAATGCCTCAACGCCATAAACTCCTTGATCACGCTGCTGAATTGCATAAGTTCCCCAGTCAAAAACTTGTTTTTGTTTTTTCTTTCCTACCAACTTTGTTGGGTCACCATTTATTGGAACTACTGAATCTCCTATAGATTTACTAAACTCTCGACTTGATAATTTTGTTAATAGGTTGACTAGGTTATTACCAGCTTCATCAGCAGTACCAGCTGTTGACATAGCAACCTGATTCATTGCAACCAGTTCCATAAACCCTTTTTCACCGCTATATCCACTTGCACGTGCAGCGGCCATTTGCTGTGCTAACCATTTTGCTTGGTCTTTATATTCAAAGCTTCCAAGCTGACCGCCACGCACTGCAATATCATGTCCACGCTGTAAATTAGACAAACCGAAATCTTGCATTCGTACAGTTAAAGTCGCTGCATCAGTCACAGACGCATCTGTAGAAAAAGCTGTTTTCACGGCTGCATTAAGTGCAGGTGAAACATTATTCAGTTCATATTTACCTGAAGCAATTAACGTATTTGCAGCAGCTGCCGCATCTTCTCGAGTCCCTCCACCAGAGCGAACAGCTGCCTTGATATAATCATTCAACTGAGAGCGTGCTGCCAGCCGATCGGCTACCGCCATATTTTGACCACCAGTCGCAGTAGCTGCGATGTATGTTAATTGCTGGTCATAATCACGTGGTTTCTGCATAGCATTTGAAACAATTGCACCGCCTGCAATTGCTCCAGTAGCCACAGCTGCACCTTTTTGCCAAAGAGACATTGTTTGCTGTGTAGATTGATGAGTTTGCTTACTTGAGTTTTCTGCCTGTTTCATCCATTTTGCATATTGCTGAGCCGCTTGTTGTTGCTGTTGCATTAAACTCGTTAGTCGTTGAACAGTGGCTTGTTGGGTTTTCAGTTGTTGGCCTTGAACTTTGGTTTGAATAGATTGCTGACGAAGCACACCTTCCATCATTCTATTTGTACGTAGCAGGCCATCACTAACACGTGCGGTTTGCATCGTGGTTTGAACCCCAACTTTTGCAACACTAACAAATTTCGCTTGTGCTGAACCAATCTGAGTCCATTGCTGATTGATTTGTTTAGTCGCAGTGATTTGCTGATCAGATATTTTTTTAATTTCTTGACCAGCTTGCTGTCCTCTGATCTGAAGCGTTAAAGAAACGGTTGAGTTACTGCTGCTCATACATTTGCTCCAGTCTTAGATTTTGAGTGTTTACGTTCAGTTGAAACGTATGATTTTGTATTTGATGATTGTACTGGCTGCGCTGCATGAGTATTGGCTTGCCGCTCATGCTTGAGTTTTTCAAAGAATTCCATCTTTTCAGATAAAAATGCCAACGCATATTGTGTTGGCATTTTTTCAGCAACTATTAAGTCAACACCAAAATTATGAAGCGTTGCAATTAACTCGACTGGTTCTCTGAACTCTCGGCTTGAAGCTTTACAAGCAAATCATAATCAAGCTCTTCAAGTTTTTTCAGATTCGCACTGGTGCTAAAGGCAAGCACATCATAAGGCACAGCATGTTTTCCGCCCTTAGAATCAACCAGCTTAATTTTTGCACAAAACTCATGAAGTTGAAGATAGTCCCCAGAAATACCATTGGAACGAGCTTTTATCAACTCAGCAGAATCAATATCTGAAAACTCAATTTCACGTGATGTAACCGCTTTACCTTTAACCAGAACGGTCAAGGCAACAGGAAGCGTGCCTAAAATACTTAATTTCATAGTTCACCTACTTAAAAACTTTCTTTCAAATAATCCATTGCGAATAGGGTTAAATCACGCACTGTTTCGCCATTAACATCATAAGAATCGCTTGCTGTAGTCACATTGCAATCGATATAAGTTTCACGAAATCCACCATTCGGCGACTCAATTGAGATACGAGCATCTTCAATGTTGTCCCAATCAATAGAATCTTTTCCATCAGGGATCACAACAGAACAGGTGATGTCAAAGACTTTAATGCCGCCAGACTTGTATTTTGCTTTGAGAGTACGATTCATGGTCAGAATACGTTTCTTGCCATTAGCTTTTGTTGAGTTGAACTTAGAGCAATCATAATCCAGCCCATCAACACTCATTACAATTGAACCAACTGCTTCTTCAGCCATTTTCATAGACCTCATAAAATTAATAAGGCTATTTTGCTGTTATCTATTTATTTATATTAGGCGGAAGGACTTCCATAAATATTAAAGGTCGCAACATGCGACCTTTAAATTCAATACTGGAGTCTAGAATTAGTACACATCAATTGTTCCAGCAATAACATGCATACCACGAACCCAATTTGCTGGAATTTTGGCATTTGCTCGATAGCGGTCAGTTTTATCTTCGATGACCGTCAATTGATCCGCATCAGCTCGCACATTTTGCAAAATTTCAGCATCATCCAATTGAATTAAACGCTTCAGAATGATTGAACGTACATTTCGGCGTTGTGGTGCAGTATTTTTACGTCGACGTTCTTTTGCAAGATCAGCACGGATTACCTTGCGAGTATAATCAATAACCAAAGCACCATTAATGTCCAGCATCAAGTCGTCTTCTGCTCCAGAATCAGGATTAACTCGATAAGTTGAAACTGCTCGAACAATTTCAGGAAACCCATCTGTACCAGTATCAATCATGCAGACGCCATGATTTAACGCCAATTCAATACGCTCAAATTTCAGTTTGTACTGGTCTGATACTGGAGTAATACCACCGAGATTTACGCCATTAAATGGCAAAGCTGGATCATTTGAATCAGCCAGCGCGGAAGCCATTGCTCCAGCAAGTTCTGCTTCTTGACCAATTGCTCCATGATAACAAACACATAAAACACGATATGAGCTTTTAACTGGTAGTTGTGCTGCAAAAGCTTCAGCATCTTCAATGTCAGAAAATGGAACAATCAGAATTGCTGGTTTTTGATTTATTGCATCACTCACAGAGATCAAGTGCGTGATCCAAGCTAATGTATCAGCACCAGCAGCTGGAGGTGATGCTAATGCGATGATTGTATGCCCAAGAGGAGCAATTTTCTCTTGAATACTCATTTTAATGAATCCTCATTTATTGGTTAAATTCCTATTAACTCTTGTGTTCCACAAGAATGAGCAACATAGGAAGTTGTGCCATTGCTGGCTGCATCAGGGAATAACAACGGGAATAAATCATCATCAAGCCCATTTTTAACAAACTTGATTCCTATAGGATCTTCACTTAAAACTGCATTAACTCCAGACAGGGAAAATGTTCCGCTGCTTTCACTTCGGTATGTCCAGAAATCAAAATTAGCTATCTCAGTTCCTGTAGAGTCACGAAAAGCGATAAAAGGATGATCTTCATTTATCTGTGCAATTACTTGCCTAACAATTTCACTGAGCAGAATTCCTTGAGGTAAATCAGTAATACTAAATCGCTTTGAAACGTTTTCTACTGAATGACTTAGTGCTTCAATCTCATAGTCTAGGCGTACTGAACCACCTTCGAATTGATTGTTGATCATAATAATTTCAGAAGGTTGACAACCCTCATCCGTGGAAGGCGAGAGACAAAAGCTAGTATTTCTTGTTGAACTGTCAAAGAAAAACGATTCGTTTTCAATCGTATTATTTTGATCAATCGCAGAAGCATCTAACAGATCAAATCGAAGCTTTTGAAACGACGAAGTCATATTGATAAATCTAGCCAAAGCTGCATTTGTGTAGCGTCCATCACTCATAAGTGCAGGTAAGCCTTGACTATCTAAAGCCTCAACATGAATACCATGCTGTCCCAAAACAATAGCACCGCCACCATTTCTCAAAAAGAATTTGGTGTTTACAGGTAAAAGTTTATCATTTAGATAAACATCAAGCATACTTCCATCGTTGATCAACCCAACTGTTATATAGTCAACTGATCCCTCACAGCCAATTGGGGTCGGTGCTAAACAGAAAGTTAATGTGCCATCATTATCTACAAAAGTTGGATTGTCGGTTGGTGTGCCATAGTTCCGACTACCTGTTACGACAATTTTCACTCGAATGTAGTCGGCTGTCAGATTGCTTAATATCAGCCAATTGTCAGCTAAATCTGATTGTTTGATACCATGCATTGACCACAATGCTTGTGAAATCCAATCACTGCCTACATAGACATCATTAATGTAAATTTGGCACTGCGTATTGAATGCAAAACTAATGCGATCTGTTGCGCCCTCACAACCAATCGGAATCACATCTGTACTTTGTGATAAACATACACCTACATGCTCACCCAATTTATCAGTCATTTGAACTAAGGTCGGGTTATCGCTTACAACTGATCTAAAGAAATCTGTATTTAATATCTCAAACTCAAGCCTATGATTGCTTGAATCATTGTTCCTGAATTTGTATACACCATTGCTAATGTAAAAACCTTCTGGCACTTCACCTGCGGGCATCTCATCAAGAATATCTTTTGTTAACCACTCAGGCGGATCATTAATAATGTCACGCTGAACACCATCGACATAAGTCTTGAGTGCAATTGCTGACGAAGTGCCATTTCTTACTGCATAAGCCCACTTGAAACTTTGAGTTGCTCCATCACAACTAATTACTGGGCGATCAGCTTCAGACAGACAGACACCAGCATGTGTTCTTTCCGCATCCATCTGGATAGCCGCTGGATTGTTGTATAGGTAAATAAGTACATCAGTTGTGTTTGTATTAATCTCGATTCTATGATTCTCATCGCCAAGATTTGTCATCTTAACGTTATCAGCAATGCTAAAACCTTCTGGGATTGGATATGGAAAAACCACTTCGACAGGTTCAACCTTGTACCAGTCTGGAGGCTGTGAGCCAACTGGTACAAGCACCCCATCATACAAAACGGTGGTTTTATCAATTTCCTCTAGGGGAACGCCATCTCTAATCAAGACCGTTGCGTTCGCTGTACCAATAGCTCCATCACAACTGATACCTATGCTGGAGTCTTTCCCAAGCATTGAACATCCGCGAATCGGTTAGTTTTAATAGCAGCTGAGATCATTCGACCAGCAACACTATTCGTACCATAGACTAAATCTGCATGAGCCTTGTCATAAATAGAGATAGGCATTCCATTATTTGAAGTTGGCTGATTATCATCAGTGATAAAAATAATTCTCTGACGATTATCAGGCAGACCAGTGCGCTGAGTATTGATATTTACTTCTAAATAAGTGCCTGGTGTTTTGATTTGAGGAATAGTCATTACTTATTTTCCTTTAGTTCAATTAGATCAGACTCATCTTTAATGCCATCATCAGGCTCAAAGTGATAGTCAACGTTAATGCGGATTAAATCTTCTTCAGTTTCATCTTCTTCACGTAGGCGATCTGAAGCACTTATGACGAACTGAGTATGAAACTCTTGGGATAAAACATTAATTGATTGAGCTTGTACCTTAGTGTTGAAAATGGTTTTTGTACGCCCAAGCTCAAGCGCACGTAAACCTTTGACACCAACAGAAGAGAGGTCATTTCCAATCAAAATTTTTTGGATATGTTTGAGCATTAAGAAAGAGCCAATATCATTGATTGCTCCATGACGCTGAGCTTCTTCATTACGCAATGATCGAGCACCAACCAATACAACAAAAGTTACTGGGTATTCTGTTTTGTTATGACCAAGCTTTGTAGGAGTTCCTGATCCTTGAAAGGTCACCCAAATTGCAGGAAAAGTTTTAACCCAAGACAACAGAGCTTCATCGAACTCGCCACCATAGGTTTTGATTTCTCGAATCCAGTTCCACTTTTTGTCTTTGATTTGCTGAGCCAAGACATCTTTGATGCCTTGTTCAACAACTGACAAGTCTAGGTCTACCATCCACGACCTCCAAAATCACGACGGCCAACCGTAATCAAGACGTTGTTAGACGAGGATTCTATAGGTGCAGCTTCACCAGCTGGCGTACCACCTAAAGCCACTTCACCTTTTGAAATGGCTTTAAGGGTTCTAACTGCATCGTTGTAGCGAATTTTGATCGGATCATTTTCAGTTACGACCATCGCACAAAGATGGTATCGAGCAATATGACAACCAATAGCGACCAAGTATGGTGGAATAATTTGCAACGGCAGTTTATAGCGGACTTGAACATAACCATCGATCTCGCTATTTGCTTCACTGAGTGCCGCATTCAGCTTGTCAAAGTTGATTTCACCAGTGTAAGGCTCACGGTTATCAGTCAACTCAACAAGCTCAGGATCGCCAAAACGTTCTCGCATTGCATCTGCCGTTACATACATAGCTTATGCCTCCGTACCAGTCGATCCGTAAACCGTTTGCCAGAAACCATAACCAGCTGCACCACGCGCCTCGACACCAAAGTAGAAAACACCTTCCATGAACACAGACGGTGATTCCATGCTGGTTTGCTGAACAAATACAGGCTTTTTACGCACCTGATAAACAAATGGTTTAACGGGTTTGCTGGTATCCAACAAAAACCATGCATTGTCGTCAGTCAAACGTGCTGATACTTGAACCTTTGCAGTGCCTTTGTAGGGGTTTGGCTTGCCATCTTCCAGACGATCCACTGTCATTAGGGCATTCGCAATATCTTCAAGCGCAGCTGGCACTAATAGCGTTGATGGCGTGATATTAAGTGGACGACCAGATTCATCCTTAAATTTACGCATTGCTGTACGAGCAGCCCCAAATGAGGCTTGAGCTTTGGCTAAAGTTTCAATTGAAAGCTTCTTCGTACCTTTGTTGCTGACATTGGTTTTACCCACTTTGTGACTAGTCGAGATCATTGGCTGACCGTCGTAGCATTTTGCAGTAAATGATTTATTTACAGCTTCAAAGACCAATTCGTCAGGGTGTTGCTTAGCTGACCATGCCGCTGATTCCGCTTGAGGCTTGTAGATGCCCAGCTGATCATCTTCAATGTCATTGCGACGCACTTCAATTGTTGCAGAGAAATCCTTGTTACGGATGACATAGTCATATTCTGCAAGCTTAGTAATATGTTTTTTGCCGATCCATTCTTTCATCTGTGGAAAGTTTTCTAACCAGCGATAATCAACATAAGCACCATTACTAGGCACTACCATTGCAATAGCTGGATATTCAACAACGACATCATTTAGTGCATTGTTATAAACTGTCTTCAGATTTAAAAAGATTGCGTTAAGTACTGCACCGTTTACGTTCATTCTACCCATACTCCATTTTCATCAATACCAACGACACGACCAGCTGGAGACAACGTTCCACCAGCATCCGTCTCAGCAACTGTTTGCCCATCTTGTAAAAAGCAAGGCTTACCAAAGGAAGCTTGCGTTACAGGGTCAGATGTACTGTTGTCGAACTGGAAAGCACAATCATTACGCACCAACACATACACATCGCCATTTGAACCAGCAGTGTTGTCGACGCTGTCTTCATAACGACCTAAATAGGTCAGATCAGCATTGACAGTGACTGGCACGGCAAAACCCGTTGCATCTACAGCAGCAGCAAAGCCAGCCACAATGACGGCACCAGCTTTGACTGGTACACCAAACAAACCCTTTTCACGGAACGGGGTTTGACGTTCTTCCTGATTTAAAATGCTGCTCATTATGTTGTAGCTCCCAAATCAATCCCCATTTGTGCTGCAACAGCTAAATCTTCAGGGGTATGTGCCTGATTACCACCTTGATTGCTATTGCTAGCAATGTTTACGGTAGACGTTTGTTTTTGGTTTAAAGCCGCAATTTTCGGCAGGCTTTCAATATGTTTTTTAATAAACTCAGGATTGGTCTTGGCCTGATCTTTTGCCCAATTGATGGTTGCATCGCCCGTCAAACGACCATCTGAGCAAGCAGCAACAATCAGGTCGTCCAATTCTTTACTGGCAGCATTCGCAGCTACAGTAGTCGCACTGGCAATTGCTTCTTGATAAACCGCAATCGGCACATATTGAGTCAGATCAGGTGCTTGACTATTGGCAGCAGCCTTTACTTCAATTGCTTTTTCAATCGCAACTGATAGTGCCTGACCAGCAACTAAGGTAGTTCCAAAAGCACCATCCATTTTTGCAAAAGCACTATTTGCAGCGGTTAATAACTCTTGTTCTGTGGCTGTTTCTGGCAGCCCCAGACATTTACGCATGAGTTCTAAAAACTCTTTCATTGTTGAGTCCTCGTCGGATTGTTGAGACAAAAAGTCCTGAGCCGCAGCAGCAAGACGTGCTTCGGGCAAGGTGTCTAAATTCGGGGTGTTGGTTAAGGCGAAGCTATGAAGTCCGAGGATTTCACCAGCTTGGTTGTAGAAGAAAACAGGCGAAGTGTATTTATACTCCTTGGCCTCAATGTATTCTTTGGCTCTATCAGTCCATTCAAATTGAGTACTACATAATCCGACTCCATCGATATATTGGAATCCAGCAGGCTTGAGCCAACCAGACGCTGGTGCAGGATCACCAGACTCTTGAGCTTTTAAAGTCGCGTGTTCATAGTCCACCACTAAATCAATAGAACGCTGGCTTAATGCGGCAGCAATTTGACGACCACGTTCTGGTGTAAGTTCCCAGTGTGGGGCATCGGTAGGACGACCATCGATACCACGAAAGACTCCTTCAGGAATCAATATAAGATAGGTCGATGTCGCATCTAAGGCGAATGAGCACGCGGCTACTAATAAGGTCTTTTTCATGTTGGCAGAATCGCACTGCCAGCTTTTTTTTATTAGGCGGAAAGGCTTCCGTTTATTTTTATGGTGTAAAAATTTTATGCCAGTAATGATCTACATCTTGAAAAACTTCTTGCTCAGCTTCAGGCTGAAGAATGCCATTGGTATCCATTGGCATGTATGGCCGCGCTGGTATATCGCCAAATGGAATAGGCGCACCACGCCGAGTCTTTCCTGAAGCACCTTGTTTGATCCCAAAATGCATAGCTGCGGCATAAGGCATGTTATTGCTGATTATTGCTTCATCTTGAGTATGGCTAGTCACAACTCTGGCTCTCAAATTTCCTGAAGCCTGCAATACGCCTGAATATTTAATGCCTTTGCGCTCATATATTTTAAGTGTTGTTAGTGAACGACCTGCCCATTCAGGTCGGCCACCATGATCAAAATTATCATCCGTCACAGTGGCAAAAGTACCAGCGATTGCAGCAGCTAATGGCGTGGTGTCAGATAAACGACTAGCAACATGATTTAATCGATCAATTAAAAGTTGATCACTGATTTGCATATAACTCATAAGCTACCGAACCACCTCAAATTTATTCACTATTGAAGACGCAGTCTTATCAATTTTGAAAACCTGCATCACGCCATCTTTTGAATTGATTGAAACTCGAATCACTTCAGCTGCATCATTTACAGGGAGCAAATACAGTAAGCTCTTATTGTTGGCATCCCATAACACTTTTTTAACTTGCTGAAGAAGCTTAGGCAAAGTCAGCCATTCTTCATTGCTAAGAACGTTGGCATTTTGACCGACCAAAAGCTGATCAGAGATTGTGATAATTGGGCTCTCAACAACAATACTTTTACTTGTCAGTGCATGAATATCTTGCAGATCAATAACACCGATGGTACTAGTCTTATTTTGGGTTTTAGCAAAGCTCAAGGTGTTTTTAACAAATGCTTCATGCGCTTTAATCCGTGGTTGGCTCAACAACATCTGCTGAACTTGCTGCACGGCTGGCTGTGCTCCAAGTAGATCAGCAGCTCGCTTGACCAACTCGGCATCGATCAAATAGCTCGCTGCTGGATGACTATTAAAACCTGCTCCAAGGGTAAAGTAACTAGTTTGACCATCAACTGGTCTAACTCGGATACGGGTTTGAGTTGCAACAGCATCTTGTCCAGTAAAGCTACTTTTCCCTATAACGACTTGGTGCTGTTCAATATCTTCAGGGGTAGTCTCAACAACATTTAAACCCAATGAATCAGCTTCACTGGCACGACGAGCACGTACTTTACATTTACAGCCAAACTCAGTGGGTGGATAAGCGTATAACCAAAAAGGATCGTCATAACGACGAGTCTCACCATTACGCGCCAGATGTACTTTTCGTGGATTAGAAATGGATATATGTACCCACTCCCACAAAGGCCGTGTATCTACCGTTGCCATCAATGCTTTATAACGACCAGCCGCCAAGCTCTTATGCACATTAGTATCGAAGATGGTTTTTAAACGTCGCGGACTCCCAAGTTGAACTGTTTGCTCGATGCCAACTGGATTAATGACCGTCTTTTTTCCCCACCAACCCTTTTCCTGAAGCGTAGGGATAATAGAAGATTTCCATTGCTCCAGATTTTGCCCTTTCTCAAGTGCTGTAATTAATGAATTTTTAATGTCCTGAAGCAAGTCAATTCGAGCAACCTTAGCGACAGTAAATGCGCGGCTATGCGCCTCATCTAAAGTTTCATGCCAGTCCCATCCAATCTTGTACCCCTTGGACTCTAGATAGGCAATGGCATCAGCTGGAGGTGATTTAAATAGAGCATTTAGCTCTGGTCGCTGAGGTACTTTAGCCATTTTCAGCCTCGGTACTTAATCGACCAAAAACTTCAGTTGCAAAAAAAAGCTTGGTTAATTTGTCTTGCAATGCTGGCTCATCATCTGTCGGGTATAGATCAGACAGGATTGCTAAAATTTCCTCATCACTTTGTCCAGCTTGAATTTTTGCAATTAATTCTTTTGTCCACGCTTCAGCTGTTTTTTGTGCTTGTTCGGCCTGATCTTTTAGCAATAGCTGTACAGCTTGCTCTTCAAGCGGTATTTGATTATTGGCAGCAATCAAACCATTCAACAGCTGTGGAATGTATGTATTAGCTGCTAAGTTAGGCATGGTTGTAGTTGGCTCGGGTGTGTATGTAAGTACTGCTTCTTTATCGTCAGCAGGCTCAGGAATACCAAGTTTTTCATGCGCCCAAGTACGTGGAATTTTAAAACCGATTTCCACAAGTTTAGGTAAAGCCTCACTAAAGACTTCAATATCTTCAGTATCAGTGGTGTCAAAATAGAATGATGGATAGCGATCTGGTGCAATGTTTGGATAATTCAATCGCATCAAACTACTAACCAAACTATCAGTAATTGAACGTGCAAGCTGCTTTGCATCTGACTTAACAAGTTTTGCAAACTGAATTTCATGAGTTTTACTTTGAGCATTGGTACTGGTTTTACCATCTGCTTGAGAAAGTAATGTGCCACCAACAATCACTTTTGACTGGGTTTGTTCGCACCATTTGACCAAATCAAAATGGTTTTTAGTATCACCCTCAGTTGCTGCCTGAAAGTCTATGCTCATGCCTTGTGGAATAATACCGCCAGCGTTCCGACCTATACTCATAATGGCACGGAGTAAAGTTAATTTTTCTTTTTCAGTAGCTCCAGATGGATATTTACCAATTTTACTTGGTAAACCGTAAGTCTCTAAAAACTCCATCACATCACGGACGCCATAATTTTTAAATAAGAATGGCCATGCAAGAACACGATGCAGGCCAGATCGAGCAATATAACCAGACTTGGCTTTATGTCGGTGAATAAACCATCCAAAGTCCCAAAAATCCACACCTTCTGGCGAGCCATCATTTAACCTTAATTGATTAGGTGCATTGTATGGAGTCATAAAATAACGAGGATTTACATGGTCAAAACTTTTAGGTAGCCATAGGTTACCAATTTGATGCCATTCAATCTCTTGACAAGAATAACCATGACCGACACCGTCCATTGCATCAAATAAAAACATCTCAAAATCTTTGATGTCATCAATCCATTCCGTAACTTCTTCAGCAATTTTTCGCTCAGCTTCAGAGGCATTTTTAGGAGGATTGACTCCCCAAGACAAACCATTCAAACCCTTTTTTCGTTTATCCATTTCACTGAAGATATGACCATCACGCTCTTCCATGTCTGAAAACAAATCTGCTTGAGCTTGTAAGTTACCTTGTTCAGCATCAGTCAAGAGCCGATGCATAGCTAGTGGTGTTAGACCAACTACAGGATGGTCTTGCCACTGATTAGCTAACCATGCAATTTCAGCAGTCTGGTTTTGCTCTAGCGCAGTTCGATCTTGGGTTTTGGATTGAGATTTTTTCTTTGTCATAGCACAAACACAATTTGAGGATTTTGCACCATTATTGGTTTTTGGCTTTTTTATAATTAGGCGGAAAGACTTCCATTTATTTTAATTTTTAATTTCCCAAGAAATGCGCGATTTTAGCGACCCAAAAACAAATACGGCTCATTGATGCAGAATTGTCTTTAAATCGCCAAAAACGCGTTTATAAACGTTTATAAATCTATAAATCTGCCCGACTAATAATTGGTGATGATGAGTTCCTGTTTTTCATCACGACTCACTCCAACTTTACCGACTGAGTAATTAATTTTGGTGGTGCTGATATTCAGTTCTGCGAATGCATCTCGAATATCAGGATGATCATTTATAGACAGCATGACTTTACTTTTACAGGTTTTCATCAGTTCAGCCATTTTCAAATAATGATCCCATCCAAACTCAACACCATAACCAGCCAATTTCCAATATGGCGGATCGGCATACATAAAGCTGTGGGGTCTATCATACTTGTTCAAGCATTCATCCCAGCTTAGGTTTTCAACTGTGACACCTGAAAGCCTGTAATACGCATCGGTTAAATTATCTTCAATCCTCAGAAAGCTTGGCGCTTTCGATGTTGTAGCTGTTCCAAAAGTTTGACCAGAGTTCTTTGCTCCAAATGCTGTATGTTGCAAATAATAGAATCGTGCTGCACGCTGAATGTCAGTCATTAAATCAGTGTTGGCTGCTTTTAACCATTCAAACATCTGACGACTTATAATTGCGTATTTAAATTGACGAACAAACTCCTCAAGGTGATTCTGAACCACTCGATACAGGTTCACCAGTTCACCGTTTACATCATTAATGATTTCAACTTTTGATTGTTGATCTCGCAAAAAAAATAAAGCTGCACCACCAGCAAACAACTCCACATAACATTGATGCTCTGGCATTTTTTCGATCAATTGCGACACCAGACGACGTTTACCACCCATCCAAGGAACGATTGGTTTGGTTTTCATGTTTTCACCTACTGCAAAAGCGTTTCATTTTCTGATAGCCTCGAATGACTGTGTGCACAGTAGCGAGGCTTAGCCTGCGGTAGTCACATACCCAAGGGGGCGATTCTTGTTGGAGCAAGGATCGTCACCTCGTTTTGAATTATTAGAAAAATAAAAAGTTGAAGTTAGGCGGAAGCTGTTCCATTTAATTCAAATGCAACCAGCATCACTGAACCAACTGTCATAATCATCCGAATGCATATCAATATCGGCACGTGATGGAAGTGCCATAAACTCTATTGGACTAGATAGGTGCAAGCTGGCAAACCACCCAAGGATCATCGCTACAGCACCATCACCATGACGATACAACTCTGGGTCTTTGATATCCTTGGCTCGTACTTTTGACACCATGTAAATACCGTCGACTTCTTCAATAGCAGAACAGTCATTTTTCAAATCTGCATCTATTGGCAAGTCAATCATATCTTCCTCAAAAGCTGTCACTAGCTTTGGAGTCCACAGGCCATACCATGCGCGGCTGAGTTTGATTTGATGCACCATGTGCTCACCAAATCTCTCTGCGGTATTTTCTGCCAAGGTTTCACCATTACCAGTGGCATCCATCGCAATGCCACCAAAACGCGGTAATCGCTCCAACATGTACCAGAGAATTTTTTGCTGTAAGCGTGAAGGCACTTTGTGCATCTCAATCACAAAAGGCGCGATCCGTCTTAAATCCTGAGCAATATAGAATGGCAGAATAAAACTAAAGTCCCGATGACGTGCATAATCCTGTCCAGCACAGTGCTGTTTGGATTTATCAAGCTTTTGCAGTTCAGGCTCTAAATAACGTTGAATCCAGTCATCAATGTACGCATCACGCTCATCTGGTGTAAGTGCGGTAAAGTCATCGCCAAGGGATAATCGAAGAACTGTCCTTACTTCAGTCATGGCTCGCTCAACCCAAAGCGTTGGCAAGCACACTGACGATCCATCACGTGGAATGGCATCTAGTTCTTCGCGCATGGCAGCTTTACGACTCCCATAAGACTTACGGATTTTCTTATACCATTTCTCTTTACCTTCAATGGTTGCTTCTTTGCCTCCCATAAAGCAGACACGTTCATACAAGCCATTGGCTACCGCATCATCAAAGGTGACTGTCAGACATTCAGCATCCTCACCGAATACACCAGCTTCAATATCCTTAACAAACTGGTTAAATGCATTATTTTTACCATTGTGTGAACTAATGATAACAATACGGCCACCCCAGATAAGCAATGCTGTTGCGGCTTCAATCACACCTTGAACGTTAGGGTGAAAGGCTGCTTCATCAATTACAACTTTACCTTGCAGACCGCGAATGTTTTCAGGTCGACTGGATAAAGCCACAACCTGAAAACCACTTGAATATCGAATGCGATATGCTGTTATTTTACGTGTTTCACCTTTATCGTCCTGATCCTCAAACAGAAACTCTTCAATCTGCGATATGCCTTGACCTTGTGCTTCAGCAATTACACGTGAGAACTTGGCACAGTATCCAACGAACTCCAGACCTTTTTCTTTTGTGTCACCAATGTAGTAAACACTCATGCCACCAGCTTCCTTGCTCGCGGCAGCAGTCAATACAGCATCAAAGCTCTCGGCAAAAGTGATACCAGTACGACGACCTTTCGGACATGCCTTAATATCTGATTTAATCTTTATCCACTCTATCTGGTGCTTCATTAACACACCATTCTCAAACGGATTAAAATTATTCGGAATATTACGCGCACGTTCTGGAAGTTCATCCCATTCAATTACGCGCACCGTATCTTGCCGAGGCTTTAATGCTGTCATTATTTAATTCCCAGTACCTTTTCACGCCAGAACTGTAGTTGTTCTTCACCCATACCCTGTGAAATGGCAGCTTTTTTAAGGTTTTCGTCTTGTTCCTTGAGTAATTCTTCACGTGCCTGACGTCGAATTTCTTCACGGTTATCCATTGCTTTCTCTTTGGTCATCATTGCTGCACGTGCAGCACGCGCTAATGCACCAACAGCATCAATATCCATTTTTGGCTTTTCTGGATCGTCACCTGTATTTGTTAATTCATCCAAAGCCTTTTTAGTCACAATGGCCTGTACAGCTTGCGCCAGCAACATACCGCCTTTATCGTCTGGATCTTCTCCAAATTCTTTGACCAAGACTTCAGATGCCGCAGCAAATTCACGCATGGCTTTGGCTTCTTCTGCCCAGTTTTTCTTTTCACGGCCTAGGGCAGATCGACTGGGAATGGAATCAGCTGGAAATTCAGAACGAATTTCATCCAACATTTCATTCAAAGTCAGTCTGTCTTCACGCAGTAATTTTTCAACAAATGCGCGTTGTTCATCAGACAGCTTATGCATAAAAGACTTAGACATGATTGCTCCTATGCAGAAGGACGTTTAATACCATGAATGCGCGTTCGGCTTTCAACTACGTCTTGACCACGCTCAGTCAGCTTCACAACCACTACAGCAGAGCTGTCCATTTCAACTTCAACGCAGCCTTGTTCTTTCAGCCAATAAAGCTCGGTCTTAACTTGATCACGACTAAAGCTTAGTCCCCAATTGTGTAAGCCTCCATGTAAAGTGGAGCTATTGCCTCGATATGACGGCAGCTCATTTAGCAAGCGCAATAATACAAGTCGCATTTCTTCTTTAAGTTGATTCTCAAAACTCATAATTATTAATCCTTGTGGTGCAGCAGATAGTCATTCACACGATCCACTGATTTAGCTAAAGGGGCTATAACTTCTTTTAACCCCGCTACAGATTCTTTAAGGGCTTTCATATCACCAGCCATATCGCTAATCACTTTATGATCAGGCATGTTGCTGACACGTTCCTCTAATCGACTTAATCGCTCTTTAGTCTCTTGTAACTCTTTGTCTTTTGCTGCCTGTCGATTTGAAATATAGACATAGGCAGCAAGACCAAAGTTAAAGAGAAAACTGATTAAAGTAATAGTTATACCAATATAGCTGGATGGCATTATTTCCCTCTGCTTTGATTAATAAAGCGACCTGCAAAACCAAGCAAAGCAAGACCTGCTGTGACTTTACTTTGTGAGGCTTCAGGAACTAATGCGATGATTTCTGGTGGCACGCCATACAATGAGACATAACCAATTGCTGCAAATGCCCAAGTAGATAACCACTTCCAAAAGGTGTGCCAGTTCTTAACTAAGAAGCCTGCATGAGAGTCCGATACTCCCAGTAATGGTTTTAATATTTGATCTTTGTTGGCAAGTTCAGTTTGGAGTTCTTCAACGCGTTTTTGATGGCGTTTAGCTTGATCCAAGAGTTTTTGTTTTAACTCGCTAACCGTTTCAGGATTTTCTACTACAGGCTGTTCTACTTTCTCAGTAACGACAGCGATTGTGCCAATAGTGCTTGCTGAAGGTACAAGATTACGTGGACGTTTAAATTGTGTTTTTTTCATCGCATATCATCCGCAGCATATTTAAGATTGCCAGAGACACGGCTCATCCAGCCTTTACCAAATGTGCTAAAGGTTTTGATACGTGTATAAAATTGAATACGTTCAGCATTGAATAGATTGATCAACGCGAACTGTGGCTGTTTACGTATTTCGTTTAGAGTAATCGAGCCAATAATGCCGTCATCTTTGACACCAAGAGCACGTTGCAAAATCTTTCGGGCGTTGCCCAAGCCATGATTCACACCAGCATCGAAATATTGAAATGCAAAAGAATATGGAAAGTTGTCACAATCCAAAGCATCCCAAAATTGATTTTTATAGATACGCTCTACAACATCCATTGGGATGTCTTTCATGGAGCCTTTGTAGCCATAGTTTTGAGCTGTTGCTTTGGTGATACCGTAATTGGTTTCACCTCCAGGATCGGATGGATGGTTTACATATCCACCCTCATGCTTGAGCACTCGTTTTAGAGCATCTTGAAATGTTTTAGCCACAACAAAAAAACCTCATCAAATGATGAGGCTAGTTTGTGATTTTGCTGCCTTTTATATTAGGCGGAAAGGCTTCCGTTTATTTTATTCACCTTGGATTGTTTGAACCCAAAATTCGCCTTTATCCTTGTTTTGCCAATCAATAGAGTAATAGATTACTTGCGATCCGACATGTTCACCTAGATTTATACTTCCTCTACAGATTTTTTTATCTGCTGTAGAGGAAGGTCTTTCACTAATATCTGCAATTGATACCTCGGAAAGACCCAAAAGTTTAAAAGCTGGCGTATCTGTAATTGCTTTTTTTAAGATACCGACAGCTTGAGGATCAGCGCAATCAGGCAGTTTTTTTGTGAATGAACAACCGCTACTCAAAACAATGCCCATTAGTACTGAAACTAAAATTACTTTTTTCATTTTCTTTTCCCCTTACAGTTTTAGTAAAAAGTTGCACGACTTGGTGGTATCCATCTACCAATAATCTCAACATCATTGGCATCATTCAAATCGAGTTGCATCGGTGGATACATTTTATTATCAGAGATTAAAAGCAACGACCCATCGAATTGCCGCTGTACACGCTTAACCCAATAATTCTCATGATTACGAATCACATAAATAAATCCATCAGTCAATTCTTTATCAGCTGAATTAACAAGCAATTTTTCTTTATCTTGAATTGTAGGGAGCATTGAATCTCCCTTGGCATAAACAATCAAAAGGTCTTTTGCATAAAGCCCATGTTTTGATAACCAATCTTTTCTGAAAGCTAGTCGACTTATAGGTTTAGCATCACCACTACAAATAGAACCATGACCAGCGGATATATCAACATCAAAAACATTCACCAAATCGAACTCATCTAAAAAGTCACCTTTTTGTTCCTTTTTCTTCTCGATAAGTCTAATTCCTGTGACTATATAAAGAATATCAGCACCAATATCAGCGATTCCTGCTAAATAACTAGCTTTCGGTTGTGTCGAATCCTTCTCATAGTCAATCTGACTTTTCTTGGTTGTGCCTACTAATTCGGCAAAAGCTGGTTGCGTATAACCCAATCTCTCGCGTTCTTCTTTAAGTCTTGCTCCAATAGTCACAAAAAACACTCCAAATATATTGACAGGTAACGCTTTAGTTACTAATGTATCCGATATGGTTCTACTTAATTCTATTTAAGCCACACAAGGAAACTAAATATGCACCTTAAAACTCCAGAACAGGTAAAGAAAGAGTTCGTAGATAACGGCATTCCTGTTTCGACTTGGGCGGAAACTAATGGTTTCACATCTCAAGAAGTCTACAAAGTTCTGAACGGACAATCTAAAGGAAACTATGGTCGTGCTCATAAAATCGCTGTTGCACTCGGTTTAAAACCACAACCAAAAGTCACCGTTTAGTTACTTCGCACATTCTTGCACAATTTTGCACATAGGGAAAGAGATGAAAAAAAATCAAGAAAATCACTTTTTAGTTTTTATGGGCGTCTTTTTGGTCTGTCTAGGATATTTCGGTTGGTTCACAGCGGAATTAGACAACAAGATTTTGCGAAAAGAAATCATATCAATCAAATACAAAGCGCTCTCTGAGGTCTCTATGAATGACTTGCATAAATATTCAAACGATTAAAGAGGTCGATATCCGATGAGCATCGTTAAATCAGCAGAAAAAGTTCTACAAGTCTTAATTGCTTTAACAGGCCACAGCTTGTCTGGAGTGACTAATCAAGAACTGGCAAAGCAGCTAGATGAGTCGCCAGCACAAATCACCAGAGCATTACAGACGCTAATTGCAAAAGGCCTAGCTCAGCAATTGGATGATGGTTCGTATGCACTAGGCAATCGTCTTGTAGCCATTGCACACGCTCACACTCAAGAGATTGAAAAGGCTCAAGGCCGATTATCAGAACACGTTCAGCGAGTTTTTGCTGGTGTCAAACAAATTAATTCAGGGTCTTAAAAATGACTGAAGTTACTCAAAATCAACTCGCTCAATTGGAGCAAACGGTATCAGTTGAACAGATTCAACTTTCTGAAAAACTTGGTGCTATTAAAGCAACAGCATTTTTCAAAAAACTGGTAACCGTTACCGAAATCAAACTTCTAGCCGAAATTAAAGAATCTAAACAATACAAAGGTTTAAAGCTAGTTAATAGTGTTGGGAAACTGGTAACAGTTACCACTTTTGAAGAGTTCTGTCAGCACTTAGGGATGAGCCGTGAAAAAGTAGACCAAGACATCCTGAACCTTTCAACTTTCGGCGAAGACTTCTTGGAAACCAGCCAACGCATGGGTTTGGGTTACCGCGATTTGCGAAAACTTCGCAAGCTCCCAGATTCAGATCGTGAAGTCTTAATCAATGGTGAAGCTATCAAAAATGAAGACCGTGAAAGCTTGATTGATCTAATCGAAGAGTTGTCAGCAAAACATGCCCAAGAAAAAGCAACACGTGATGCAAGAATTGCCGAGCTTGAATCTAATGATCAAGCCAAAGATCAAATTTTGCAAAAGAAAGATCAAAAATTAAATGAAATGGATAGCAAGCTCACTAAGCTTGAAAGCCCAGCTGAGATTCAGAAACGTGCTGAATCTGAACGTGATCAGTTTGCAGCCTCTGCAATTAAAACTCTACACGATGCATGTCAGGTTATGCACAACGCTACTGCGCGTTTTAGAAACCAAATCAATGATGTGATTCAAGCCATCGAGACTCATGAGCTATATGACATCCAACAATCACTTGAAGGAAATGTCATTGCAGCATTTCAACAGATTGCACAAACGTCTGTTGAGTTCGGTATTCAAATTAACTTTGAAGAAATGGTTACACCAGAATGGTTAGCAGATTCACTTACTGACGTTCAACCCGTAGCTGCTCTTGAAGTCGAAACTCAAACGGAGCAGTAACCATGACAACCCCAGAAATTGCAATTCAGGACTATCTACGCGAAGTAGCGACAAAGCTTCAAAATGCTGGTCATGGCATGAAGGGGAAAATTGTCGCTACTGCATGTGAGTACTTGAACATTAGCAATGCCCAACTTTATCGAGAATTAGAAACTGTTGGATATACATCTGGACGCAAACAGCGCTCTGATAAAGGCAAGTCAATAGTACCTGTCGATGTAGCTGAAAAGATTGGCGGCATGGTACATGTTGCAACACGTGCCAACGGGAAGAAAACTTTACCTGTGACCACTGCGCTAGAAATTCTGGTAGCGGATGGCCAAGCGCCCAACGTATCGGCTGCAACTGTTGCACGTGTGATGAAGAACCACATGTGCCATCCTAAACAGCTTGCAACTCCAACAGCACACATTCAACAAAAATCATTGCATCCAAACCACGTCTGGCAAGTTGATGCTTCAGTCTGTGTTTTGTTCTACGTCCCACGTGGTGGTATGCAAGTCATGGATGAAAAGAAGTTCTACAAGAACAAGCCAGCGAACGTTAAGAAAATTGAAAATGACCGTGTAATTCGTTACGTGATCACAGATCACTTTAGCGGCTCAATTTATGTGGAATACGTTTACGGTAGCGAAAGTTCTGAAAACTTAACTGAAATTTTCTTGAATTGCATTCTGAAACGTTCAGCACAAGAACCTCTGCATGGTGTGCCTTATATCCTTTATACAGACAAAGGTTGTGCCAACACTTCAGGACTTTTCAAAAATTTACTTGAACGTCTAGATGTAACTTTCATTCCTCATTCGGCTGGTAACTCACGTGCAAAAGGTCAAGTCGAAAATGGCAACAATATAGTCGAAACTCAGTTTGAAGGACGTTTACGTTTTATCAAAATTGACAATTTAGACCAGCTCAATGCAACTGCGGCTAAATGGCGAATGATGTGGAATGAAACCAAAACTCATAGCCGAACAGGTCGCTCTCGCAATGCAGTTTGGCAAACAATATCGACTCAGCAACTACGAATTGCACCACCATTAGAACTATGTAAGGAATTGCTAACGACCACAGCTGTCGAACGTACAGTAACTGGAAACTTGACTATTTCATACGCTATCAAAGGCTATGGATCGCATGACTATGATGTGCGACATATCGGCGGTGTATATGTAAAAGCAAAACTCAAGGTGGTTGTTAATCCGTATCGTGCACCCTGCGTTGATGTACTGATGATCAACCAGCATGGTGAAGAAATTGCTTATACATGTGAACCGATGCAGAGAGATTGGGTCGGCTTTAGTTTGGATGCAACGGTCATTGGTGAAACACCAGCAGCCATGCCGCAAAGCAAAATTGATGCTAAGCGCAAAAGCATTCTTAAAAATGCATATAACGCTGACACTCTCGAACAAGTTGATAAAGCAATAGCAAAAAAACAAACAGCTTATGCAGGTTCACTTAATGCGATGGCTGATGTCGATGCTATCGAAGTTCCTACCTATATCAAGCGAGCTGGTGAGCAACTTACTACTCAAAACCAGCGTCGTATTTCAGCACCAGTAACCATTTTTGAAGCAGCTAGCGAATTGCGTGGATTGCTAGGTGAACTTTACACGGCTGAAACATATCAGCTACTCCAACAAAGATATCCAAATGGCTCTGTGCCAGCGGATGACATACGAGAAATCATTAATGAAATCAGAAACAAGAATAAGCGTCATACGCTCAAAGTTGTGGGGGAATGATCATGTCTAAAGTAAGCATCAAAACCCTAAAACAACTGATTGAGGATACAGGCCACAGCCAAAGTGAGTTTTCGAAGATCGTCGGCATGAGTACAGCTGGTCTCAATCAACTTGTTTTGAAAGGTTTATTCCCAAAGCAAAAAGATGCTGAAGCAATCATCACAAAAGTGTTGCTCGAAAAACATATTGATCAATCAAGCATCACAGCTGCTTTCAATTTACTCAAAGCAATGCACCCAGTTCCGCTTCAACACCAAGCCCATATTGAAACTAAAAAAATTGAACCTGTAGAGGAAGAAATCATGTTACTCGCTAAACAATCACTGACTCATCAAGCCAAAAAACAGTTCGGTTTGTTTACTAATCCTTTTGTTGGTGATGTGCAGTCACAAGACCAACTCTTCATTAACGACGACATCAATTATGTTCGTCAAGCTATGTATCAGACAGCAAAACACGGCGGTTTTATTGCAGTTTCTGGTGAGTCGGGTTCAGGTAAAACCACCTTGCGCCTTGACCTTGAAGATCGAATTGTACGAGAGCATTTGTCGATTATTTTAATTGAGCCTTATGTCATTGCAGCTGAAGACAACGATATTAAAGGCAAAACCTTAAAGTCCGCCCACATCGCTGAGGCGATTATTAACACGATTAGCATGGGGCAAGAAAAGCCAAAGCAATCTGCTGAAGGCCGCTTTCGTCAAGTACACCAATTGTTAAAAGCTTCGGCTGATGGTGGTAACAGTCACGTTATTTTGATTGAAGAGGCACATAGTTTACCGATCCCAACACTAAAACACTTGAAGCGCTTTTTTGAACTTAAAAGCGGATTCAAAAACCTGCTTTCTATCATTTTGATTGGTCAAACAGAATTAGCAATCAAGCTAAGCGAACGTAACCCACAAATCCGTGAGGTTGTACAACGCTGTGAGAACATCACGCTTTCACCACTTACACCAAGTGGACTTGAGCAATATCTCCAACACCGTGCTCAATCAATAAATAAGAAGCTTTCAGACATCATCACCGATGACGGTGTGGATGCGATTGTTGAACGTCTGGTGCAAGTCGATGGTTCTGGTAAAACCACACGCTCTCTTCTTTATCCACTCGCAGTTGGCAACTTAATCACTGGTGCGATGAATGCAGCTGCTGAGTTGCATGTACCCGTGATTGATCGCCACGTGATTATGGGAGTGTAAATCATGGCTGATTTTGCAGATGTAGCAGCAGACATTGCTCAAACAGATTTAGACCATGCTTTGCAGAATGCAAAGCGAGTGGAATTTACAAGCTACTTCGATTGCGAAGAATGCGGCACAGAAATTCCTGAACAACGACGCAGACTTGGCAGCGTGACTTTATGTATTGATTGCCAGACTGCACTCGAAGCAAAACAAAAACATTTCCGAGGATAGACCTATGGGAACAATTAGTCCAGTAGAAAAAGGCATAGCTGCACGTACATCTTACCGCCTTGAAAGATTCAAAATTCAGTTTGCAACAACTTCAACTTTTGAGGTGTTGAACTCTCAGTTTCCAATTATGGAAATCTTTGAAATGAACAATGAGAAATTTGCAATTTCGACTGTTCAACAAGCTTATGAAGATTGGCTTATCGAATTAAGACCAACCAAGAGATATAACTTTATTAAAGATTTAGACAAGTTGCTTAGTGGTGACTATGTCCTTGTTCCCAAGCAACCTGATGCATCAATGGAAAGAGCTGGTATGGAAGCTGGCGCAGGTTTTTCAGCATGTCGTGTTTTTAAAGCAATGTGTGCAGCAGCTCAAGGAGCATCGAAATGACAGCTCTCAGACATAACAAACCTTTTACTAATAAAGAGCTTGATCTACTCAAAACGATGTATCTCGCAGGAAAGGCTTCAGCCGACATTGCTGCTGCAACCAATCGCTCAAGAAGCGGTGTTTTAGCTGCGATTCACAGAATGATTCGCACAAAGCAAATCCCTGTTGTTAGAAGTATGGCAGTGATCTGCCTTGGCGGTATCAATGCAGCAGAAGTAGAACTCCAAAGAGCGAAACATAAAGGTTTCAACCGCATTACCTATCTAACTCCGAATTGCCTTTACAGCAATATTTCCGTCGAAGCATTACAAGAACATATTTCACGTTACAAGCAAGTAAGCCACTTACTTTAGGAGCTACACAATGACCATTCACACTATTCCCGAAGGTTACTGGGAAAACACACAAGGTGCATTAGTACCTGAAGCCAACGTCAAAGAAATTGACAAATTGCGCGATCAAACAGTTCGCAAGCTATTTGAAAAAGTGAATGAAATACATGAACTTTTGAAGGCTTGCAAAATTCAAAGTTTTGAAGATGTTGCTCAGTTTTGCGCAATTTCATCAGACCAATATGGGGTAACTGTTGGAGGCAATAAAGGCAATGTCACTCTTATGAGCTATGACGGACGCCTAAAAATTCAACGCAATATTGCACAGAACATCAACTTTGATGAACGTCTGCAAGCTGCAAAAGAATTGATTGATGAGTGTCTTGAGGAATGGACTGAAGGCAGCCGCGATGAAATCAAGGTCATCATCAATAACGCATTTAACGTGGACAAAAAGGGAGAAATCAGCACAACAAAAGTACTAGGTCTTAAAAAAATCGAAATCAACCACCCGAAATGGAAGCAAGCAATGCAAGCCATTTCAGACAGCATCAACATTATTGGCAGCAAAGCCTACATACGTTTTTACAAGCGTGATGATGCAACTGGTGGCTACTTACCACTATCACTCGATATCGCATCCATTTAAAGGCTTAGCAATGAAAGAACTTTCTATTGCAATTGTTACCTGTGGATTTATCGCAGGAAGTTTACACACATCAGGCTTGCCAGAATTTTTATATGTGCTTTTTGCAATTCTGACAGCTTGTTCAACTCACTTAAAAGGTTAATACACCATGAATAAATCAGAACTTATCAACCATATCTCAGCATCAGCTGGTATTTCAAAAACTCAAGCAACAGCTGCTCTTCAGGCAGTAGAAACAGGTGTCATTGATACCTTGGCAAGTGGTGGTCAAGTCACACTCACTGGCTTTGGAACATTCAAAGTCACTGATCGCGCTGCGCGTACTGGCCGCAATCCAGCGACTGGTGAAGAAATTCAAATTGCTGCCTCAAAAGTACCTACTTTCAAAGCTGGCAAAGGTTTAAAGGATGCGGTGAATTAAAGCGAAACACAGGCATTAGTGCCTGTGTCTGCTGGATGTCGTGATCCAGTACTGACGAGCAGCGAGGAAATTATGAAATACATCATGTTTAGGAAAGAAATTAACGATTTAGTTGAGCTTATACCAGTCATTTTCCCAAATAAGCTGGTGCATAAAGATGTAGCAGATGCCTTGCAAAAAGAGGTGCTAAAGGACTGCACCATTCACTCTGCTGGATCAATTAGCCCTCTTAATCTATTACCAGAAGGCCGTTCTGAAACTTTAGGAGCTGAATCGAATCCTGAGACTGATGAACATGTAATAAAAATGAATGACTACGGAGCTGGTTACCTATGGTGACACTTGAAGATTTAGAAAATTTACCACCTGAAATTGTAATTAGTATTGGAGAGATTTCATGAATAAGACAGAAGTAATCGAAAAAATCAAAAAGTGCTTGGCTCTGAGCAAATCTGCCAATCAACATGAAGCTGCCACAGCTTTACGCCAAGCTCAAGCATTGATGGAAAAATATAATATTGATGCAGATGATGCCGAACTTCTCGGCATTCAAGAAGCATTTATAACTGGAAGTGGCTCTAAAACACCAACAGTTTTTGAGGCTGTACTTGCAAATTCAATAGCGAAAATCATGGATTGCAAAGTCTTGCTAAACCATGACATTCAGATCACTGCACAACTGGGATTTAAGAAAGTACATCGTTGGCTTTTTATAGGATTTGATCCAGCTCCAGAGATTGCAGCATACGCATTTGATGTTTTGTATCGCCAACTAAAAAAGTCACGCCTTAACTATATTTCGACTCAATTAAGTCGAGTCAAAGTCAAAACCAATAAGATCAAACGCGCAGATCTATTTTGTGAAGGTTGGGTATTGGAGGCAACAAAACATGTCTCTGCTCTAAAGCCGAACGAAAACAAATTAAATCAAATTGATGAATACGTTCAAAGCAAACGCAAGATTAAAGATGGTGAGGCAAAAGATCGAAATAAAAAAACCAATACCAATGCTGACCGATATCAAAATGATTTACATGCTGGCCGTCAGGCTGGTAAAGATGCTCAACTCAATCAAGCCATGAATGGTGGACAAGAGTTTGAAAAGTTGGGAGCAAATTCATGACAGAATTTATGAATTGCTTGAGCGTATTGGCTTTGTTTGCAGTTTTTGGAATCGGTTTGGTGACTTGCTGCACTGAAGCAAAAAAAGCTTGGTCAGCACGAAAAATTACTGGTCAAACTGTTTTTGAACGTAAAGCTTATAGTCTTAAAGCTGGATCATCTTTGTGTCTTGCAGCGTTGGCTTTGATTGGACTAGCTGATGCAGCTAAAGGAGTGTTCTGGTGATGGAAACTTTTAACTTTGAGATGATGGCAAGAGATGCCTTTCAATCAGCAAGAATAAATATTGATGAATTCGAAGACTCTCCAAATTGGGTTGTAGCAAATCGTTTGTTCAGATTTGGACGCACAAAATCTATTAAATTCTGCGAAATGCTAGGAATTAATCCAGACAGTATGACTACGGAGAGAGTTGATACTCTCAATAAGGAGAATGCTCAGTGAAATTCAATAAAAAATTAAATTTGATCAAGCTTATTCATGTAGCTAAGACCAAGCTTGGTCTTGATGATGATGTTTACCGTGACATTCTCAGCAGTACAACGGGTAAAACCAGTTCAAAAGAATTAAACCTAGCACAGCTTGACGCTGTGCTGGATCGTTTAAAACAACTCGGCTTTGCCGTTGAGTCTAAAGATAAGACAAGTGTTAAAAACCTAGCCAGCGATGCACAAAGCAAATTAATACGACATTTGTGGCTTCAACTGCATGAAGCTGGAGCAGTCAGAGACGGCAGCGAAAAAGCACTGGCAAAGTTTGTTGAAAATCGAGTGAACGTGAGTGCTTTGCAGTTTTTGAGCAGTAAAAATGCAGATATGGTTATCAATCATTTGCGTCAATGGTGTAAACGATGCGGCATTGAACGTGTCACTTTGGAAGCATAGGAGGTATAGATCATGGCTTATCGTCCACACATTCTAGATGCCCAACAGGTTTTCTCAGACGATGAGATCATTAACTTGATGCCTAAAAATTTCATTTTCATTGCACGATTGATTAAGGTCGAAAATGCACTGAATTTAATTGATGGCTTTGGTGGTACAAAAATCTATATTCCAGTTCGTCAGGCATTAAATGTGAATTCTAAACTTGCACAGGTGATAGGCTTTAGTAATCTACAGTTGCTTTCAGATCAGCTTGGCAATAATCACATTGAAATTCCAATGGGTACACCTATTACTGTTGCAATGCGCAACCGAGCGATCCGTAAACAAGCATCAACCATGTCAAAAGAAAAGCTGGCTCGCAAATTCAGCGTGACACTTAGAACAATTCGCAGTATCGTAAACTCTGAAGAGAAGCTTAATGTTCAGGAAGATCCCAATCTTGATCTATTCAATGAATAAAAAAAGCGGACTAACAATCCGCTTTCTCGTTTCTAAAATCTGAAACGTCGTTTCAAATCTCATCCCATCAAATCCCAGACTATCCCTAAATATCCCACAATTATCTCAACATTCCTTTCTAGTTATAATATTAGTACTCATAAAAACATCTGCTTTGTATTATATATAAATGCAAATAATTATCATTAAAATTATCATATCCTATTTACAACACTTCAGAATTCTACCTCATCAAATCAACAGAGCTTGGTTCTTTTTAGAAGCAATAAAATGCGATGTTTTGGGTTAACAATAGTTTACAAAGGAACGTCGCTATTGTTCAGCAGTATAGATGGGTTCAACATATTCTTTAAAATCAAACTATAAACATGGATCGATAACAATGAAGAAAGTTTTTATTTTAATAACCCTGCTGTTTTCTACCACACTTAGTGGCTGTAATGACGATTCAAAAATGGATAGTGAACCACAAACCACCAATCATCCCCAACAGCAGCAACTGGAGCAAAATAAAGCGCTTGTTAAAACCTTCTATGAAGGTGTATTTGTAGCTAAAAAGGTAAAAGAATTCTCGGATCGTTATATTTCCGAAAATTATATTCAGCACAATCCCTACTTGCCAGACGGACGACAAGCATTTGTCGACTTTTTTGAGAAAGAACTTGCTGATCATCCTGATGCGGAATACAGCATTGAACGCATAATTGCAGAAGATGATCTTGTACTCTTACATGTAAGAAGCAAACTCAATACAGAGGTCGCCACCAATGCAGGAGTTGATCTTTTTCGCATCGCGAATGGCGTTATTGTTGAACATTGGGATACGAATCAGGATGTACCTGAAAATGAACGCACAGCAGCCAATCCAGAGATCATGTTCAATGGGAATAAGAACCATGCGACTTCTCCAGCACACACTAGTGAGAATAAGGCATTAGTCACTACATTTGTTAAAGGTGTATTTGAACAACATAAGGTCAGAGAGTTTTCTGAACGCTATCTCGCAGATCACTACATTCAACATAATCCTTGGATTGAAAATGGTAGAGAGCCTTTTATTTCCTTCTTTGAACAGCTCTTCCAAGCTGACCCCGCTGCCAAGTATCAAATTAAACGCGTGATTGCGGAAGGAGATCTGGTTGCAGTCCAACTGCGCAGCAAATTGAGCAATGAACCTGAAAATGCGGGCTTTGATATTTTCCGAGTAGAGAATGCTAAGATCGTAGAGCATTGGGATGTCAATCAGGCTGTTCCAGAAAACAGTGCAAATAGCAATACCATGTTCTAGACTTATCAAATCTAGTTGAAGACCGATGTGATTAAATAAGGCCCATATTATCTGGGCTTTTTAGGTTTCATCCGCAGGAATTAAATCATAATAATTCATCCTGACCACTTTACTATCAAGCCATTCAGTTCAACGATAGATTTATTTGAAGATTCCTCTTTTTTCTATATCGGTTTATATCGAGGTATGAAAAAATAATCAGCTTTATTGAAATTATTTTTTGAGATATATGAGCTCTCCCGCACATCGCTATTCCCTATTCCTCGTTATTTTTTCCCTTGCTGTAGGTAGTTTCTGTATTGGCACCACTGAGTTTGTAGCGATGGGGCTAATTCAGGAAATCGCCACTGATCTAAATGTCAGTGTGCCGCATGCAGGTTATTTCATCAGCGCCTATGCCCTCGGTGTTATGGTCGGTGCACCAATTATTGCGATCTTAGGGGCCAAAGTACCACGTAAAACGCTCTTGCTCAGCTTGATGCTTTTTTATGGCTTGGCCAATGCAGCGACGGCTTTTGCAACAACACCAGAAGCCATGCTGCTGTCTCGCTTTATTGCAGGTTTTCCACACGGGGCTTACTTTGGCGTAGCCGCCTTGGTTGCGGCTGAACTGGCGGGTAAACAACGCCGTGCCACCGCAATTGCACAGGTGATGATGGGACTCACCATTGCCAATGTGATTGGGGTACCAATTGCCACATGGTTGGGGCAACAATTTGGCTGGAAATCAGGCTTTGAATTTTCTGCGGTCATTGCCTTTATTACCCTCATCGGTGTCAGTTTATTTGTTCCCAATATTCCACTGCAAAAAAGCGCCAGTATTAAAGCCGAATTGGCAGGCCTTAAAAATATCAATATGTGGCTCACTCTAGCCGTCGGCGCAATTGGCTTTGGCGGCATGTTCTCGGTATATAGCTATGTTTCACCGATTCTGACGGAATATACCCATGCCGATATTCGTGTGGTTCCCATCGCCCTTGCCATTTGGGGCATGGGTATGGTGATTGGTGGCTTGGTTGCTGGCTGGTTGGCAGATAAAAATCTGTTTAAAACCATTATCGGCATCCTGATCAGTTCTGCACTCGCCTTTGTCGCTGCCAGCTTTATGATGTCTCATCTCTATACGGCAATTGCGGCCTTATTCCTGATTGGCTTTACGGTGATTGGCCTTGGTGGTGCTTTACAAACCCATCTCATGGATATCGCAGGTGATGCGCAAACCTTGGCTGCATCACTAAATCATTCTGCATTTAATTTGGCCAATGCACTCGGCGCCTTCTTGGGTGGTTGGGTACTCAGCCATAATATGGGCTGGTTAGCACCGATCTGGGTGGGTTTCGTATTAAGTTTGGGGGGCTTGGCGATTTTATTGATTGCTTTGGCTTATGCCAAATACTCACAAAAAAATGGATCTGTTGTGTCTTAAAGGCAAATCATAAAAGAACGATACAGAGAAAACCCGAAAATCAAACTTCGGGTTTTTATTCTAAAATCATCCAGCTGAGTCTTTATTTCACCGCATCTGCCACTTCTTTTAACATGGCCTTCATGCCATCCAAGCCATTATTCATCAAGTACCAGTTACTTGAATCCAGATAGACGATATTGCCATTTTGCGCCGCTTTGGTTTGATTGATAATCTTGTTATTCAAGACCTGCTTGGCACCTTGCTGATTTTCAGTAATCGCAGCGCCACGGTCAATCACAAACAAATAGTCAGGATTTTTCTGAGCAATAAATTCATGTGACACTGCCATACCATGCAAGCCGACTTTGATCGAGGGATCGGCTGGGGTAAAACCATATAGATCATGGATATTACCAAAGCGTGAGCCTGGCCCATACGCTGCAATCTTGCTGTTATTCACCAAGATCACCAACGCTGTTTTCCCTTTGGTTTTGGCTTTTAAGGCGGCAATCTCTTTTTCTAGCGTTTGCAATTGCTGCTCAGCATCCTGTTTTTTGCCGACCATCTTAGCAATATTCAGCGTCTGCTGCTTAAAGGAGTTGAACTGATCGTTATAGTCCACATCGACAAAATAAGTCGGTGCAATCTGTTTGATCTGATTCACCAGATTTTCCATCCGTCCACTCATCAAAATCAATTCAGGTTGACTGGCTGCAATTTTTTCCAGATTTGGCTCTTTGACTGTGCCGACATCCAGATATTTGCCATCACTATAGTTTTGTAGCACTTTCGGTAATGGTGTGCCTTTCGGCAATGCCACCACTTTATCATCTGCGCCCAAAGCATGAATGGTATTCAAAGTACTGGTATCCAATACCGCAATACGAGACACGTTTGCAGGAATCGTGATCTGACCCGCCTTACTTTCAAAGCTAAGCGTGTCATGTGTAGCAGTCGTATTCCCTTCCTGTGTTGCAGAAGGTGTGTTGGAATTACCACATGCAGCCAGCACCACACTCAGCATCATGACTGGCAATGTTTTTTTGAAAAGCATAACGAACTCCTAACTAATGAAATACAAACCTAATTTATGTTGTTGAACCTGTTGGATCGGGATATGAAAATCAAAAATATCCTTGAGAATACGTTCATCCATCATCTGCTGTGGATAACCTTGATAGACCAATTGCCCTGCTTTCATGGCAATGATGTGATCGGCATAGACCGAGGCAAAATTGATGTCATGAATCACCACAATGATGGACTTGCCATGATTTTCAGCCAGATCCTTTAACACTTTCATAATCTGTGAAGAATGCTTCATATCCAGATTATTCAGAGGCTCATCCAACAAGATATAATCGGTGTCCTGTGCCAGAATCATGGCGATATATGCACGTTGGCGCTGCCCCCCCGACAACTCACTGAGTTGACGATGGCGTAATGCTTCTAAATCCATATAGGCAATGCAGCGATCAATCACCTCACGATCTTCTGCGGTCAAGCGTCCTTGTGAATATGGGAAACGACCAAACGCTACCAAATCTTCAATGCTCAGCCGTAATTCGGTATGGTTAGACTGCTTTAAAATCGCCAGCTTTTTCGCAATATCGGCACTTTTCATCTGCTGTAGATCTTGTCCATCTAGCAACACTTGTCCTTGATCAGCCTCGATCAAACGGCTCATGATGGAAAGCACCGTACTTTTACCCGCACCATTCGGGCCAATAAAAGCCGTAAACTGGCCTTTTGTGATGCTCAGTGAAACATCCGTTACCACCTGCTGTTGCTGATAGCTTTTACTTAAATTCTTTAACTCTATTGCCACTTTTTGTTTTCCTTCAGTAATATCCAGAAGAAATAAATTCCACCGACAAAGTTGATAATCACACTGAGCGTGGTTTTAAAATTCAATACATGCAGTACGATGAACTGCCCAATCATTAGACAAAGAATGCTGACCAAAATAATACCCAGCAGTAAAATATGATGCTGATGGGTCTTGAACAGCTCAAGGGTAATGTTGAGTACCAGCAAGCCAAGGAACATCATGGGGCCTGCCAAAGCAGTTGCTGAGGCCAGCGCCAAGACCACCAGAATCAATAACAAACGGCTGGTCTTGTCATAATCCAGTCCTAAATTCAGCGCATGATCACGTCCTAGCGCCATCACATCCAGCTTGTGGTAATGCTTTAAGCTATAAACCAGAATCGGCACAATGGTCAGCAGAGACAATCCAACCGTTTCCATTTTCACCACATTAAAACTGGCAAAACCAGCATAAGCGGCGATTTGAAACTCATCAGGATCGAGCAAGACCTGAAAGAAAGTGGTCATATTGTCGAAAAAGGTTGAAAAAATCAGTCCCACCAACAACAGAAAGTAAATATTTTGCTGTGCCACTTTCTGGAAAATAAAGTGATACAGCAATAAGGCAAAAGTGACCATTAACAACAGGCTGATCAGATAATCCAAGACAAAGTTGAGTGACAGCAAAGTACTGGCACCAAAGAAATAAATCATCTTGGTCTTGGACAATTCATACAGCTTATCTAACCCTAACGCCTGTGGAGTCACCACCCGATTATTCACAATGGTATGAAAGACCAAAGTTGACACACCGACAGCGACACCTGCGACGATGATGGCCGCAACAGTCTTTAAACGTAAACTTAAGGCATATTGCCATGCCACACCCAAATTCCAGCCCAGATATAAGGCAATGCTCAGCAGCATCAACAAGGCTAAAACGATCAACTTGGTTTTGTTAGGCATAGCGATACCTCCTGAGCAATAACCACAGGAAAATCACGCTGCCGACCACGCCCATAATCAGACTTACAGACACTTCATAGGGATAAATCACCACCCTGCCAAAAACATCACAAAGCAACACCAGCAAAGCACCCAATAATGCAGTATGCGAAAGCGTTCGACGAATATTGTCACCCAAATACAAGCTCACGAGATTCGGTACAATCAATCCAAGAAAAGGAATTGCACCAACCGTCACAATCACCACACCTGTAATCACTGAGACGAGCAGCAAACCCAGAAACAAGGTCTGCTTATAATTCAGTCCAAGATTAGTAGCAAAATCCTGCCCTAAGCCTGCCAAGACAAAACGATTGGCAAAGAGATAGATCAGAATCAAAACAGGAACACTGAGATAGATCAGCTCATATTGGCCATTTAAAATGGTAGAAAAGTCACCCTGTAACCAACCTGCCAAGTTTTGTAATAAATCCATTTGCAAGGCGATAAAGGTGGTAAAAGCCGAGATAATACTGCCGAAAATCATCCCCACCAGTGGAACGAAGACTGTATCTCGATGCTTGAGGGTCGCCAGAATACTCATAAATGCCATTGCCCCCATCAGTGTCACGGCAATAGCAAAGCCAGTTTTGACAAAGATTGAAGCGCTTGGCAGTAAGATAATCGAAACCAGTACCCCCAAACGTGCGCAGTCATATAAACCTGCTGTGGTTGGAGAAACAAAACGGTTGCGGCTGAGTGACTGCATAATCAAGCCACAGACACTTAGACCCGCACCTGCCACAATAATTGCCATGAGACGTGGTAAACGACTGGTCCAGAACAGTTGCCACTCTTGAAGATTTCCAGCCCACAAGCCTGCAAGACTCATCTCACCGACACCGACAAATAAAGAAATAAATGCCAAAGGAAGCAATAATAAAACGAGATAACGCCGCTTAATCATGTTGGGAGAACTTCATATGATGCGCAAACTTAAAATAAGCTTAAAAAATACAAAATAGATAATAAGAAACTATCACAAATGATAAAGATTATTGTTAACTTTTTTAAATGAAATATCATCGATGTGAAGTACGGCTTAATTCAGTCAACTTTTCATTTTTTATAAAAAAGCTCCAAACCGCAGCATAACTGCGATTTAGTGCCACATTGAATATCATCTGAGCAGAATAAATAACTTGAAATCCCGAACTTATGCCCGATTGCTCGTCTACATTTTTATAATAAATTTCAAATTATTCCGAAAGTTTTTCGCCACAATGCGGGCAAAAACGGTACGGCTTCTTTTCCTGATCTTGATCTTCAAGTAACTTTTCTCTGACCAGTTGCATAATAATTTCATGAGTTTGCTCTTTAGGTAAACCCACCTTTTTCCGAATCCGTTCAACTTCCACTTGATCATGCAGTAAATCTAAACCTTTGGCCTGTAACGCTTCGCGGAATTCCTGTTCTAGTCTTTGGTTACGCATATTTAATTCGTTGGCAAGCCCCGAAGCCAGAATACCCGCCGGTAAAGCCGCAATACCGACACCCAGAATGGTAATAAATGCACCCAGTATCCGACCTAAATTAGTGACAGGAGTAACATCGCCATAACCGACGGTGGTTAAAGTGACCACAGCCCACCACATGGATTGTGGTATCGAACTAAATGCTTCGGGCTGAGCTTTATTTTCAACCACATAAATTGCAGATGCGGTCATCACAATCATGATCACCAAGATAAAAATAACCGCTTGGAAAGAACCTTTTTCGCGTTGGATGACGCGCAATAAAATTTGCAAGGAAACAAAATAACGAGTCAGTTTCAGTAACCGCACCAAGCGCAAGACCCGCAAGAAACGTAAATCGATCGGAACAATGAAATTGAGATAGGCTGGTAAGATTGCCAATAAGTCGATAATTGCCCCACCACTTTTCATCCAGCGAATCCGCTGTTTCCAAGCCGCTTGTTGTGGTTCTTCCTCAACAATACTCCACAGCCGCAGCAAATATTCCCCGCTAAAAATGATGATCGATAAATTTTCAAAGATATCGAAATAAGGCTTGTACAGCTTATAAAATTCATTGACAGATTCAAGTAAAACCGCCGCTACGTTGCTAATGATCAAGGCAATCAGCAGATAGTTTACGCAGGTACTGACTTTACTTTTATAGTCATCATTATGCAGATTGTTATAAACAAAACGTCTTAACTGTTGCCATGAAAATTGAGTCATACCGTATTTTTTGTTCGATTCAGCAAGCTCAAAATGTAGCATGTTGCTTTCATATTTGATAAGAAATTTTAACCCTAAGCTCCATTTCCCTCACAAAACGAAGCCATTTGCCAATTCATTGCCCTATATCACGCTGTTTCAACAAAACTTTCTTTGCAGTTTGACACTCGCTTCAACGATAATAAAAGCTTAGTGGTTATTTTCTTTAACGATTCATTCATAAAGAACTATAAATTTTATTAAACCCGTACAACAAGGGGAATTTACATGGGATTTAAAGCTCTCCCGACGCTGATCTCTTTATTTATTGCATTCATCATCTGGTTTGTCATTCCGGTACCCGCTGGCGTTGATCCTGATGCTTGGCATTTACTGGCGATGTTTGTTGGTGTGATTGCTGCCATTATTGGTAAAGCCATGCCGATTGGTGCGATTGCGATTATTGCCATTACTTTGGTCGCCGTGACGGGTGTCACCAATGACAGCCCTAGTGGCGCCATTCAAGATGCGCTTAGTAGTTTTGCCAACCCGCTGATCTGGTTGATTGGTATTTCAATTATGATCTCCAAAGGTTTGCAAAAAACTGGATTGGGTGCACGCTTAGGCTATTTATTTATCGCAGTTTGGGGCAAGAAAACCATTGGTATCGGTTATAGCATGGTGCTGTCTGAACTGATTCTTGCCCCTGTTACCCCAAGTAATACCGCACGTGGTGGCGGGATTATTCATCCGATTGTCCGTGCCATTTCGACCAGCTATGACTCTGACCCTGCCAAAGGTACCGAAGGTCGTATGGGGAAATATTTAGCTTTGGTGAACTATCAAGCAAACCCGATTACTTCTGCCATGTTTATTACCGCAACTGCCCCGAACCCCTTGGTGGTTGATCTGGTAGCGAAAGCAACCAACAGTCAGATTTCCTTGAGCTGGAGTACATGGGCACTGGCGATGTTATTACCGGGTTTGCTTGCCTTGATCATCATGCCATTAATCATGTATTGGATGTATCCACCCGAAGTCAAAGAAACTCCGAATGCAGCTCAGTTTGCCAAAACCAAGTTAAAAGAAATGGGCCCTGTCAGCAAAAATGAAATCATTATGCTCGGCGTATTTGGGATTTTACTGCTGTTATGGGCAGGCATCCCTGCCATGATTTTTGGTTCAGCTTGGGCAGTTGATCCAACTACCACTGCCTTTATTGGTTTGGGCTTGCTGCTTATAACTGGTGTACTGACTTGGGAAGATATTCTGACGCAAAAAAGCGCGTGGGATACCATTACTTGGTTTGCTGCCTTAGTGATGATGGCGACTTATTTAAATAAGCTCGGTTTAATCACGTGGTTCTCAGGTGTGTTAGAAACAGGGATTGGTCATTTAGGTCTTAGTTGGATGCCTGCATGTTTATTGTTAATGCTGGCCTATCTGTATGCACATTATATGTTTGCCAGTACCACGGCACATATCACGGCTATGTTTGCCGCCTTCTATACGGCTGGACTGGCGTTGGGTGCGCCACCGATGTTGTTTGCTTTAATGATGGCAGCAGCGTCAAGCATCATGATGACCTTAACCCATTATGCAACGGGTACATCACCTGTGGTATTCGGTTCAGGTTACACCACACTGGGTGAATGGTGGAAAGCTGGCTTTGTCATGAGTGTGGTCAATATCATCATCTTTGTGGTGATTGGCGGACTTTGGTGGAAAGTGTTGGGGTATTGGTAGGATGATTTAGTTTAAAAAAGGCCCCTTAAGAAGGGGCTTTTCATATATTTTAAAGAATACTAAAATTATATTAGCTTCATTAATCAGGCTTAATGTCGTAAACCCAGTTTCGTGCTTGTTGATCCGTCGTCGTTTCGCAAACATAGTAATCTTGATGCCAGGAGTCTTGATGGAAGATTTCCTTTTTGTGGTAGCTTACTTGTTTGCCATTTTCAACACAGATAAAACTGTCACCTTGATCTTTAACAGCTGAACCGTTAAGAAATCCACCAATACATAAGAAGCGGGATTGTTTCGCCATTTTATAGAATCAACTTTTTAAATCACTCATTTTCGATGATTAAACGATGAACTGGTTAAACTGTAAAGACAAATATTACAAGGTCATATCAATTAAAATTACCAGAAACACATAGCATATGAATCAATATAACTTATTGATTTATATATTAATTTTAAAATTTAGATGAATGCAAAATTGTATAAAAAAATAAGGGCTGATTACTCAGCCCTTATTTTTAGCTCACAAACGGATTAAGTTAATTGAGCAGCAGAAATTTTCTTGGTATCAACTTGATCAGCTTCTTTTGTATATTCGCTCATCTTGTCGAAGTTCAAGTATTTGTAGATGTCAGCAGAAGCGCTGTCGATTTGTGACGCGTACTGTTGATATTCTTCTGGGCTTGGTAATTTACCAAGCACCGCAGCGACAGATGCAAGCTCAGCAGAAGCCAAGTAAACGTTTGCACCTTGACCTAAACGGTTCGGGAAGTTACGAGTAGAAGTCGATACACATGTTGTGTTCGGTGCTACACGTGCCTGGTTACCCATACACAATGAACAGCCTGGCATCTCTGTACGCGCACCAGCACGGCCATAGATGTTATACAAGCCTTCTTCCATCAATTGATGCTCGTCCATACGTGTTGGTGGAGCCAACCATAAACGAGTAGACAATGAACCACCAGGTACTTTGTCAAGTAATTGACCCGCTGCACGGAAGTGACCGATGTTAGTCATACAAGAACCGATGAATACTTCATCAATCTTGTCGCCTTGAACATCAGAAAGAAGTTTCGCGTCATCTGGATCGTTCGGGCAGCAAAGAATTGGTTCTTTGATGTCAGCAAGATCGATTTCGTAAACTTTTAAGTATTCTGCATCAGCATCAGCTTTTAACAGGCTTGGGTTGTCTAACCACTTCTGCATGTTTTCAGCACGACGCGCTAGCGTACGCGCATCGCCATAACCTTCAGCGATCATCCACTTCAACATGGTGATGTTAGAACGTAAGTATTCAGCAACTTTCTCTTCAGAAAGTGTGATTGAACAACCAGCAGCAGAACGCTCAGCAGATGCATCAGAAAGTTCGAATGCTTGCTCAACCGTCAAGTCATTTTCCATTTCTGATAAATCGATCTCAAGGATACGACCAGAGAAGATGTTTTTCTTACCTTTCTTCTCTACAGTTAAGTCACCCGCTTGAATCGCGTAGTAAGGAATTGCATGTACTAGGTCACGTAAAGTGATACCAGGCTGCATTTTACCCTTGAACTTAACCAGTACAGATTCAGGCATATCCAGTGGCATAACGCCAGTTGCAGCTGCGAACGCAACAAGACCAGAACCCGCTGGGAAAGAGATACCGATTGGGAAACGTGTATGTGAGTCACCACCAGTACCAACAGTATCTGGAAGTAACATACGGTTTAACCAAGAGTGGATAATACCGTCACCTGGACGTAAAGATACACCACCACGGTTCATAATGAAGTCAGGTAATGTATGATGAGTTGTTACGTCAACTGGTTTTGGATACGCAGCAGTGTGACAGAAAGACTGCATCACTAAGTCAGCTGAGAAGCCCAAGCATGCCAAGTCTTTTAACTCATCACGCGTCATCGGACCTGTTGTATCTTGAGAACCAACAGTCGTCATTTTAGGTTCACAGTAAGTACCCGGACGGATACCTTGGCCTTCTGCTAAACCACATGCACGACCAACCATCTTCTGAGCTTGTGTGAAGCCTTTGCCAGTGTCAGCAGGTTGTACTGGTGTACGGAACAATGTAGACGGTGCAAGACCCAATTCTTCACGCGCTTTCGCAGTCAAACCACGACCAATGATCAAGTTAATACGACCACCAGCACGTACTTCATCTAAAAGTACAGGCGTTTTAAGCTCAGCTTCTGCAATTTGTGCACCGTCTTTAAATGCAGTTACTTTTGCAGCAGCGTGATCAATTTTCAATACAACTTCGTCGCCCATGTTCATGTTGGCAACGTCGATTTCTACAGGTAATGCACCTGCATCTTCCATTGTGTTGAAGAAAATTGGCGCAATCTTAGAACCTAAGCACACACCACCATCTTTTTTGTTTGGAATGTGTGGAAGTTCATCACCGAAGAACCAAAGAACAGAGTTCGTTGCAGATTTACGAGAAGAACCCGTACCAACAACATCACCTACGTAAGCAACTTGGTTGCCTTTCGCGATCAGTTCTTTGATTTGGTTTAGTGGACCAACTTCACCTGGTTTTTCAGGGTTGATACCGTCACGCTCGTTTTTCAACATTGCGTTTGCGTGTAATGGGATGTCTGGACGACTCCAAGCGTCTTGAGCTGGAGACAAGTCATCCGTATTGGTCTCACCTGTTACTTTGAACACAGTGATTTTGATTTCTTCTGGAACATCAGCACGGCTTGTGAACCATTCTGCATCAGCCCAAGATTGTAATACCGCTTTAGCAGCAGCATTGCCTGCTTTTGCTTTGTCAGCTACGTCATGGAATGCATCAAATACAAGAAGAGTTTTCTTTAACGCTTCAGCAGCTAATTCAGCCAGCTCAGCATTGTCTAGAAGTTCAACAAGCGGTGCTACGTTATAACCACCAAGCATGGTACCTAGTAAATAAACTGCACGTTCTTTAGATACGAGTGGAGAGGTTGCTTCGCCTTTTGCAACAGCAGCTAAGAAAGCAGCTTTTACATATGCAGCTTGGTCAACACCTGCTGGAACACGATTTTCTAGTAAATCGACTAAATAAGCTTCTTCACCTGCTGGTGGATTTTTTAATAAGGCTACGAGTTCAGCAGTTTGAGCATCATCAAGCGGCTTCGGTGGGACTCCGAGTGCGGCACGTTCTTGAACGTGTTGGCGGTAAGCTTCTAGCACAGTGTTATTCCTCTTTTTTAAAAAATTACTTGTAAGTTCCAGCTTTGTACAAGCTTTACAAGTAATGTGGACAGCAAAATTTTACTAGACTTCGCGTTAAATGTTAATGCAACTACCGTATTTCTACGTGATGCCCATTATTTTATAGCGAAATGTTCATCTATTTAAAATACCGCTTTGGTCTTAGGTTAAAGTCTAATAAAACAATAAATTACATCCATAAAAAAAGACAAACGGTGTTGTCTTTTTTATATACGCATTAAAAAAGTTTATAGTTTGGCAGCTTGTCATGTGGGGTAACCAAGCATTCTTCCATAAACTGTTTCTTTAAGTTTTCACGTAATGCTTCTGGATCTTTTTTCAGTTGATCGGCAGGAAGTGCATAAACCGTGTCCAAAATTTTAAAGATAAATTTGCGTGTGGTCTCATCTTCAATTTTTGCCGCATGTTCCGTTGCTTGTTTTTGCTCAATTCCATTTTGACGATCTAGCGTGATCGAACGTGCTGCGTTGCCCACACTGACACAATAGCCATGCCATCGTTCTTCAGGGGTTAACGGCTTTTTCTCAGCACAACCAGCCAAAACTAAACCTATTGCAATAAACAAAACTTTTTTCATCATCATACTGCGGCTAATTTGATGCACACATCATACTGAAACTTGTTTATTTTGCAAAAGGAAGCCTTTAAAACAATGCTTTCCGTAATAAAAACATACAAATCATTTACTACAGTGCATGTTATTGCCTAACTTTTGACATTTTCCACCATTAGCAGAGAGATACGTTGTTCCAGCGACTAGATTATAGGACTTGCCTTTCATATCCCAACATCTAACCCCGTTGCAGTTTTTGACAGGGATAAGCACTTCACTTGTCGTGACAACATTGCTTGTAGCTGCCGTGTTCGCATTGACAGGCTTAGTCGATGTTGTTGCGACAGTTGCAGTCACCGTTGTGATTTTTGGCTCTTTAGAAGTAGTCAGCGATTGTGCACTCGCCTGTTGGGTGGCCGAAGTACTAGCATTCTTTTTAACAGGATCAAGCTGAGGTTCTTGTCGTTGTACTGGTTGTGGTGTTGCTGAATAGGTAGTAACACCTTTGGCATCCACCCACTTATAGTATTCTTGGGCATTGACGTGGAGTGTTGAACTGATGAACACTAAGCCAAGCACTGCCCAAAGCTGACCAAAAGTGACAGATTTCATTTATTTTCTCCAAAAAATGTCATAAAATCGTTTATTATCAATAATTTATAATAATTCTATCACATTTTTTTATTTTCAAGAAACGTACATCATAAAAAAAACCTGCTTTAAATAAAGCAGGTTTTTTATATCTACAATCAGAAGCGCCAATTGTAGAATACGTCAATCGCACGCTCTAAGGACTGACTCGCTTCCAGATATAAACGACGGTTCATCTGATAACGCAAGGTCAATTTATTCACAGGGGTAAATACACCAATACCATAGCGAATGAATAGGTCTGGTGTGATATATCCGGTCAGACTGACCTGCGTATCATCGCCCGTACCCTGCGCATCCAAGGCCAAGCCACTCAAACCAAAGGTTCGACCAATCTGGTTGGTCAAGGCTCGTGTACCACCCAAGCCCATACTAATCCCCGCAGCAGCAATGGTGTTATTCACGTCAGACTTAAAGCCTTCGGTATTACTTAAACCACTGTTACCTTCATTAATACGACCAGTAAGTAAAGCATTCAGGGCTTCCTGTTCAGACAAGCCTGCATCGTTATAAATTTGAATATTCGGTACAGTGGCTGTTCCTGTGACACGTACCCCAACCATGCTACCTTGAACGGGTTTATTGGCATCAATATCCAAGGTCGGGTTGGCCAATGGTCCATTGAAACGCGCAATAGCACGGTTCAAATCAAGACTTTGACCGTAGGCTTCAATCTTCACTTTTTGACTGACACCAATCGCACCATTCGCACGCATTGCTGTTTCTAGACCACGTTGAGAAAGGTGTAAACGGCCAGCTAAAGGAATGGTACTTTCGAAGCCTTGGAAGATCACCTGATTGCCAAGAGTTACCGTCATATCGGCACGGATATCCCATGGTTTAGCGGCTTTTAAAGTTGCAAGCAAATCTTGACCTTGTTGTACTACACGCACATCTGGCGACAAGTTCACCACAGTCGCCGAGCTTTCCGGCATCGAAATGCGCGCACGCGGCACATCAATCGTCCCTTTTAGACTTAAGCGCTGATTAAACGGATAAACGTCCAGCGTCAGATCAGGTTCTACAATTGCAGTAATCATCGGTGCCTGACGCACCAGTAAATTATCACCTTTTAAGGTCAGGTTGAGATGTGGGTCATTTTTCCAGTCAAAGCTACCTTTTAAGCGCCCTACGCCTTGTCCACTATTAAATGCACCATCAATACTTGCAGAGTCCTGTCGTATAGAAGAATAAAGCTGGATATTGCTTAAATTGACTGGCAGGGAGATCATACTGATTGCGCCATTTTTTAAACGCATCTCACCTGTAACCTGTGGCTGAGTCAAGGTTCCATTGACCTTACCAGCCAATGATAAAGTTCCAGCCATTGAGCGTACATCTTTAATAAATGGTTTAAAGACTTTTAGCTGTACATCATCAAATGCCACTTCGCCACGCATCGGCATATTATTTTGAAATGGGTCAATAATCACATTGGCATAACCCGTACCAATATCAGGTGTTTTCATATCCACACGGAATAACAAACCTTCACTGATACTCTTGGCAATCAAACTTAACTCATCATAAGTTACAGTCGTTGCAGGATCCTGAGGATCATCCGCTGCCAATCCAATCTCACCTTTACGCGTCACTAAACGTGCATCAAGTTTAGGATGACTACCATTTGCCCAAGCTGCTTTGGCATAGCCATTCAATTGACCCGTCACAGCCAGACCTTCAGGCATAAATGCCGTGAAGTCTTTTAAATCCAGATTTTTGGTAATAAATGAAAAACTACCTTTTTCCTTACTCATACGTGCAGGTTGATCTAAACATAACTGGCTGCTCGAACTTTGCCAGCAGTGCTGACCTATATAAAGCTCTTGTTGCGCGGTAGTATAGATAATCGGCGCACTCTGATTTTGTACCAAACGAATATTACGTGAAGTAAAATTACCTTTTTGCAGTTGTCCAAGCCAGTCATTCTTCGGATTAAAACCACCCGCAAGCTGAAGATAAAAATTCGATTGACGGTTTTTACTTTCTACTTTTAATACGTGTGCTTTACGTGTTCCCGCCAAGTTTACTGTTGCTTGTTCAATTTCACGATTGCCATTACGCAATCGATCCAAAGTCGCTGTCAATTGTGTAGGTGTGGTTTCAGAAGTCGGCAATTCACCCTGTACACGCAAAGAACGAATCGTCACCAGATCGTTAAAAGCAAAATTATCGACCATGATGTTCGCAGTTGCTCTTAGACGTGGTTTCGACTGTACATTCAAACTGCCATAAGCTCGACCGCGTAACCCCGGATAAAGCTCATATAATGCAGGAGCATTCAGTTTAATACGTAAATTTTGTGCATTACCTGTGGCTTGAAGCTGGTTCTGAGCATAAGCAAAGAATAGATCATTGGCTTCAAATTGCTGCGGCAAGAAGCCTTCTTGATTTGAGTCCAATAACAGGCTGAGATTACCACGACCACGAATCGGTTTATTATTGATGAAACCCGCCGTATTCAATTCACGAATATCAATACGCTTGAGCTTGTCTGACCATACGCCCTGTGTTTTTACCCGCCCAGAAATTTCACCTTTCACACTTGAGACAAAATACTGTGGCTTGAAGCGTACCAATGAAGCATTAATATCCCAACCCAGTTTATCTTTGAGATTGACTGCGCCTGTGGCATAAACCTTGCCTGCAACACCGTCATGATTGAGTTCATTAATCTTGATGTAATCTGGTGTGCCCGCAATTTTAATTTTTAATATGCCATTACCTTGATTCAATGCATTTAAGGAACCATCATAATTCACTGCAAAACTCTTGAAGCCACCACCCGCTTTTTCATCATTAAAAATCAGGGCGGCGGTACTTTTACCTTTTAAAGCAAGAGTTTCTGTCTTATTTTCTTGTGGCAATTGCCCTTTTAAATCAATCTGTTCAAGCTGAATAATTTGTTGGTTTGGTTTGGCAAAACCACTGGCTTTGATTTCACCATTTAATAAGTTAATCGGTGCTGCCGCCACAATCGTTTGCGGGTTAAAATCCTGTGCCTTGAGCTGTGCTTGCCATGATAGCTGTTGTTTTTCAGTTGGTAATTTAACTTTTGCCTGTCCAGTCAAACTGCCTTTTTCAGCTTCATAACGGAAATTTTCAACATTTAACAGGTCACCCTTAACGTCTAAACGGGCATCATATTTACCTGTTGGCAATAATGCCTGCTCATGCGGACGGATTGTCGTTGATACATAGATATCTTGCTGACCTTCTTTTAAGGTCAGATTGGTATGACCTTCTTCACTACTCAGCCAGCCAATATATGGCATAGCACGATCAATCCCTTTCCAAGAAATATCCAATAACATCGGCTGAGGCTTATTGTCTTTTTCTTCGTCCTGATTGAGCTTAACTGCCCAAGTTTCATATTTATCAAATGCGAGCTGTGCATTGACAACCAAACCTTTTTGCAAAGAACCCGTTGAGCTTAAGTTCGCATCCAGATTGGGTGGCAAAAAGTCTTGCGCAATTTGCGGTACAGTTTTGTCTTTTGGATCTAAACGTTCCAAACGTCCTTTTAGATCCCAAGAGACATGATCGTGCCAATTAACGGAACCCAGCAAATTTGCTGTGCCGCCCATCAGTTGACCATTAAACTCGCGAATATTCAATTGATGGGTTAAATCCGTATCCATCAGCGCAGTATATTGCCCCTCAGGAACTTGCTCGCCTTTTAAATCCGTATCTAAAGTCAAGACTAACTTTTGAATATCACCTTTAAATCTAGCGATGCCATCTTTTGCAAATAACTTCTGATCTTTAATTAATGGTAAGTGATAATTTTTAAAGAATAGCTCACCATTCATTGGCACATGATCACGTACTGGATGAACAACTGCCCAACCCTTCAGCAAATCTGGTGTAAGCGTTGCAACACCGACCTTCAGGGTATCCAGACTACCTCTAGCGGCAACTTTGATGATCTCAATATCTAGACTTTTTAATGATGGGATAATCAGGTCTGCTTTGGCATTTAATGGGTATTTACCACTAAAATCCATCTCTCCAGAAGCATTTTGCACGGCTAAATGCTCCATCTTCATGCGAGAGTCTTTAAACTTTAATTTGGTTTCCGACCACAATGCGTCTTTTAGAAAGATGTCACTAAAGTCAACCTTCGAGGTTGTGGTTTGAAACTCTAAATGATCTAAAGTTGCATCATCAACACGCAGTACAAAGGGTAATTTAATTGGATCAAATCCAAAGGGCTTGCCCGAAGGTGGTTTTTTATCAATAATTTTGAGATTACGTACATCGGCATGGCTGAGGTGTACTTCTTTTTTTAAAATCGCTCGCCAACCTAAAGACACGTCGGCACGTTCTAAAGAGATTTCAATTGCATCCAGTTCAACCAGCACATTTTTAAGAATGATGCCAGATAACAGGTTACCGCTCTCATATTGATATTTGATAATTTTTTGGCTTTGAAGTACACGGTCTAATAAAAAGCGACTCCCTTTATCCGTAGACATCATAACAAGCAAAGAACTGACCAATAACAAAAGAATGATCAATAAAATCAGCGCAATATTTCGAAAAATACGCCGTTGCTGTCTTGGTTCTGCTGGAGGTGTAAGTTGCTGTTCTACTTCCGTCATAATCAACCCGAGATTGTTTTACCCTTATTAAATTAAAGGGCTAAAAAGTTTTAAAGCTGTGGACCAATAAAGAAATGCAAACGAATTGGATTGTTATCATTCGAAATACCCGATGCGATATCTAATCGAATTGGTCCAATTGGCGATCTCCAGCGGATACCAACACCCACACTATATTCTGTTGGGTTGCTAAATTGTTTGTCATAGGCATTACCAAAGTCCGAGAACACGGCAGCTCGCCAGCCATCTTTAAATTGATAATTATATTCCAAAGAGCCAACAGCCAAGGCTTGCCCCCCTATTTTATAGCCGTTTTCTTCGGGCGATAAGCTCTTGTAATCAAAACCTCGGAGAGATTGATCTCCACCTGTAAAGAAGCGTAAATTATATGGCACTTTATTGAAATTATCGGTGAAGATATAGCTTGTATCGCCACGACCAACAAATTGATGATTGTCGTTTTCACCTAATGAGTAAATAAAACGCCAGCCAGCACTTACAATTGCCATATTGGCATCTGAAAGCAAAGATTCCGTCCCCAATTCAACTTTATAGGTTTGCTTAAAACCACGCGTTGGATTTAAACGCGTATTGGTATTGGTTTTAGAAGCCTGATAACCAAGCAATAATGATTCTTGTTCAGAATCGATCCCGGATACTTTAAAGGCATCTGGTAGCTCATTAATATTCACATCACCTTTTTTGGTTAAGCGATCTAAACGATAACGTAAGCCAAAGGTATGTTGCCAGTCGCCTAATGGGTTTTTAATGACGCGCTCACCACCTAGAACTGCCGACTCAACCAACAAATTCACATCAGGACCAATATCGTTGCGGGTTTCACGCTCATAACCACCCACCAGGTTGAAGTAGTCATTTAATGGATGCTTATAAGGAATACTATAACGCCCATCTATTGATTGACGAATCTCAGATAACTCGAAGTTGGCATCAAATGAGTGACCATATTTATTCACAATCGCACGACGATACTGGGTACGAATACGTGCCCCCGTATCAGTACCATAACCAATACCTGTTTCAAGACTATTTAAGCGATCTGCATTCAGCGTCACCACAACAGGAATTTTTCGTTCTACCCGCGCCTGTTCTTCTAGCTTCTGACGTTGTTCGTCATCATCATTATGTACAGGCGGCATTGGCATAGATCGTGCTAATGCATAAGGTTGAGCAGGTTCACCACCAGAGAATTGTGATTCATCAACAACATCCTGCGTGACTTCTTGCGCAGAAGTGATTTTGGCCCGCGCAATATCCGCCTTTTGTTGACTACTCATCAATTGGGATTGCTGGATACGTTGCTGGTCGACCAACGCCTGTAAATCTGGCGGTAAATCTAAAGGTGGCTGAATTGCATCCGGCTTGATAGTATCAACTAGGGTATAATTAAAATAACGGGTGTTGGTTAAGTTATTTGCCAAAACATTGACACGCCAGAAGGCATAGTCATCACCTTCCTTCCAAGGTGCCAAACTATCTAAAACTTTTTGGGTCAATGGTAATGGCTTGCTCGGATCACTCATCCGATACTCAACTTGCTTTAACTTATAACGTTCACCTGTTTCGTACTTTAAGTTAATGTCAGCCATTTTATCAGGCTGAGTAATCTTGACATCATGCAAGCGCCAAAACGCATCAAAATAACCATTATCTGCAGCAACGTTGGTAATTTTAGTTTTCATCGCTTCGTACGAGCCATGATTGAAAATATCACCAACATCCTGTTCTGGAATTAAACGAATGACTTGGAACTGTGGTGTATTTGCGCCTGCACCGGTAAATTCAATATTTTGTTCTTTAATTTTGACGGGTTCATTGGGAACCACTATCACTTTTACCTTACTGTCACTTTCTTTGACAAAACTATAAGTCGCATTGTAATAACCCACCGCCTGTGCAGCTTGATTGGTCAATGCACGCAACTGAGGCAACGCAACATTAAAATCTTCAAAAGACTCTTTAGTAAAGCTTGACAACTTGGCCTTGATATTAAGCGCCAGAATAGGTGGTGCACCACTCACATCAGCAGAAATACGCGGAATTTTATCAGCATTGATTAAATTATCCGGACGCAAACGGTTAATGATGCGCTTAAAGAAGCCAACTTTTTCAGCAGGTTGATCTGACTTGGTTTGGAACTCGGCTAAGGTTTTACCCGTTTCATTGGCTTCAACCACAATTTTACTGTCTGACTGGATATCACTCATTAACTGGTCAATATTCAACGGAGCCTGTTTAATCTCAGTTAATTCAGTTTGCGAAACATCGCCAATGACAGGAGCAGGATTTTTAGCGGTTTGGTCTCGATATGCTTGTGCTTCATTTTTGGCATCTTCTGCAACACGAAAAATTTCATTTGCCATACTCTGATCGACGGGAATCACAGGCAAATTTTCCAGATTATCATCCAATTGAATTGGTTTTAATTCATTAATCTGATTACTTGACTGTTCTTGTTCTTTTAATGCAGCCAAACTGTCTTGTCCGGGTAATATCCCCGAATCAGAAGTATTCATCGCTGGCGGGATTGGTGCAGCGGCAGCAACTGCCACTGTAGCGACATGCTCGTTCTGTTCGGCTGCCTGATTTTCAGGCGCACCCAAAATTTGCTCTTGAGCATAAACAACTGATATACAAGAACTAATTAAAAAACTACTACAAATAAGTTTAGGAACCCCCTGCATTTTAAAAATTAAATGCATAGAATGAACCAGTGTCGACTGTTTAAACTTCGTTTTAGATGGCATGTAAAACTCTAAACTTGTTTTTTAATTTATCGTTTTTGATGGGTGAAATAACTTCAAATCTTTGATTTTTCATCCAATCAGACATAGGTATCATACATGCATTTCATCACATTTTTACAGTTCGTCACATTTTTTTATAAATCACAATGAAGTGAACACATGATGAAACAAGATGAGCGCTTAATGACATCGCGTCGCTTCGCCCCGATGTTTTTCACTCAGTTTTTTGGCGCACTGAATGATAATGTTTATAAGCAAGCGCTACTGTTGGTGATTACTTATGGGTGGATTCAACAACAAAGTGCTGAGATCAGTACCTTAAATAATTTAGCTGCCTTATTGTTTATTTTGCCCTACTTCTTTTTCTCGGCAACTGCTGGACAAATCGCAGATAAATATGAGCGCTCTCAACTGATTCGTTTTATTAAAATATTAGAAATCGTGATCATGTTGATTGGTACTGCTGGTTTCCTGCTTGGAAATCTATGGTTATTGCTGTTTGCCTTGTTTTTAATGGGTACCCATTCCACTTGTTTTGGCCCGATTAAGTATGCGATTTTGCCTGAAATTTTAAAACCACAAGAGCTGATGTCAGGTAATGCCCTGTTTCAGTCAGGTACTTCAATTGCAATTTTACTGGGAATGATTTTAGGCGGTGCGGTTATTGCTTCGTCTGCCGGCAACCTGCTGTGGATCAGTGTGACTGTCGTAGCGATTGCCTGCATAGGCTATTTATGTAGCCGCTTTATTCTGCCGCAAAAAGTTGCAGCACCAGATCTCGAAATTGACTGGAACTTTATTCGTACCAGTTTTCAAACCATTGCCTACGCCAAAAGTATTCCGATTGTGTTTGTGATTTTATTGGGTAATTCTTGGTACTGGTTTTATGGTGCAACTTACCTGACTCAAATTCCACAACTAACTCAACAAAACCTGCATGCCTCAGAAAATGTGGTCAGCCTGTTACTTACCTTTTTCTCGGTTGGTATCGGTGTCGGTTCTTTACTTTGTAGACGCATCGGTGGTACTGATATCAATATCAAAATGGTGCCCTATGGGGCAATTGGTTTGACTGTGTTTGCCCTCTATCTGGCAGCCAGCCTGGCTTTTGTTCCTGAGCGTACAGGTGAGTTACTCAGTTTAAAAGATATGTTTACACTGGGTGCGGTCTATTACCATGTGATGCTGGCAGTGACTTTACTGGGAATTAGTGGTGGGTTCTATATCGTGCCTCTCTATGCCATGATGCAAGCCTATTCACCACGCTCACATCGTGCTCGTGTTGTTGCCGCAAATAATATTTTAAATGCTGTATTTATGGTCTCTTCCGCAGTTTTTTCTATTTTGATCTTAAGCATTTTAAAAATTGATATTAAAATCTTATTTACCATTACCGCTGTTTTAAGTGCAATTTTTTCATTTTGGTTATTAAAACGTCTAAAACCGTTATTGGAAAATGCGCCCAACACATTAGAGGATTAATATATGCGTCATTACACAGGTCTCGATAAACTTATTAATTCCTTTGATCAAGCTTTACGTAGTTTGGTACCTGGTGCGACCAGTGCACAACGCAGTAATCCTGCCAATGAAGAACCGTCACAACTGTGTGTCAGTGATGCCCGCCATGTTGCAGGTTTAATGCGCGTCAATCATAGTGGTGAAGTCTGCGCTCAAGCCCTTTATCACGGTCAGGCACTGACTGCAAAACTGCCACATGTACGTGAAGAAATGCAGCAAGCCGCGATTGAAGAACAAGACCATTTGGCATGGTGTGAAGATCGCTTAAAAGAACTAGATAGCCACACTAGTGTATTAAATCCAATTTGGTACGGGTTGTCTTATGGAATGGGTGCAATTGCAGGGATTGCAGGCGACAAATACAGCTTAGGCTTTGTCGCTGAAACCGAACGCCAAGTGAGTCAACATTTACAAGAACACATCCAGCAGCTCCCCGCTCATGATGACCGTTCACGTAAAATCCTGGAGCAGATGAATGAAGATGAGTTGCATCATCGTGACACGGCACTCAATGCAGGTGGCGTAGATTTGCCTGTACCTGTACGCATTACCATGACTGCCATTTCAAAACTGATGACCAAAACCAGTTATTATCTTTAAACTGTCCGAGGGAATTATTGCAAAATAATTCCCTTTGATTTTACCCAACACAATCAAAATTAACGAAATACAATTTTGCCTTTATCAGTTGAATAACGGTCATCCCAAAAACTTTGCGACTGCTTATTTAAATCAGTAAAAATGGTGTAATTAATTTTACCCTGCCTAAAAGTCAACCGATCCTTTTTATTGACCGCAATCACACGCGTGTCATTAACCCAGACTCGTTGTTGCTGGTCAATTCTAATGAATGCCAGTGCTGTTCCATCCGACCTTTCGGCAATCCACTGTGGTTGCTGAGTTGATAGGGTTGGCGGTGGTGTTTCTAGCGTTTGTTCAACAAATCCAGCGTTGCTATTTTCTTCTTTGCTTTTGCTAATATCACAACCCTGTGCTTCACTGACTTGTGTACACCCTGATTGTTCTAATTGTTGTCTATATTTGGCATCAATTGCATAGGCTGAGTTCATGCTGCCATAGAGCATAATCCCCAAGGCAATAAGTAACTTGGCTTGCATACAGAATTCCTCCCTTCATTATTTATTTGTTTCTTCACCATTTAAACATCCCTATACCATCAGGTATGTAACTCAAATGTGTGCACTAAAAACAAAAAATCCACGGCTGCAAGCATGGATTTTCTAAAATAAGCGTTATTACTTAAAGTTTTAATTCAAACCATGTTCTGCCTTAAAACGTTCCAGATTTCGGACAGCCTGTTGATAACGAGACTGTACCCAACTGCTATTGATACGTAGATCATATAAGCGTTTTTGATAATCATCCCGAACTTTATTCGAAAGATCTTTACGTTCCAACTCTTTTAAATAACGATTCATATCGCTTTGGGAGCGATTAAACTCTGAATCTGCCTGATAATATTCATTGGCAACTTGATAGTAACTACGTAAAGATTCACGCTTTTCGATTGGACACACATGAATATCGCCACGACCTTCCAAGGCTTCACTAAAAATATTTTCCGGTCGGCAGTAATAGCTCAAGCCTTTTTGATAACCTTGATCATACAGCTTTTGATTCGGCACAATATTGGCTTTTTGACAGGAAGAATAATATTTATCCAAGCGTGAATCATGCCCATTCGAGCCATCTTTTTCGCCCACATTGAACCAATTGGCTGTTTTACATTGCTCGACGCTCATGGCCGCACAACCCGAAAGTAAAATCGTCAAAGTCGACAAAAGCAAAATCTTTTTCATGAAAATTCTTCCTAATTATTATGGTATTACCCAGCTACAACATTACATTGTAATGACAGGATAATCTGTACTTTGGAAATGAGCTAAATCTGCATGCTGCCACAAATCATATAAAGGAATTTTGACATCCAAAGCTAATGGTAACTTTTTTGGATTAAATTGCATATGCTCTAAAGTTTCACCCCATGCAATCACATCAACATCCAAACTGATCTGATGTGATGGACGAACTCGACCAGATTGTGCTTCTAGTTTTTTCAGAATTTCAGTCATTTCAGCAAGACTGCATCGACTTTTTAATAAGCAGGCTGAATTCCAATAATCGGCACCAATTCCATCCCGACATGGGATTTCATAAATTGGCGAAAACTCCACTACACCCAAACTTGCGATTTGTTGATAAGCAAAAGTGAAATTTTGTTGTTGCTGGAGATTACTCGCCAGTGCGAGCGCAAAAATTGTTTCTGTTGCGTTCAAGGCGAATTCCTACTGCATTGGCTTGTGCAATGATGGCGGGTTTGCGAATGGTGATACTGATCGATTCAATCGAAGGAAAGGTAGTAAATAGACATTCAAGCACCAATTGTGCAGCGTGCTCAATCAGCTTAGGTTGGGCTTGTTGAATCACTTGAGCTGCAAGCTCGCAGATTTGCGCATAGTTGAGCGTATCGTTTAGCTCATCTGATTGTGCAGCTTGCATTAGATCATTATGAATAGTGAGATCTAGCATTAAAGGTTGAATAATTTGGCGTTCCCAGTTGAAACAACCAACCACGGTATCAACCTTCAACCCTTCAATTATAATGGCATCCATAATGACCTAATGAACCGATAAATAAATTAATGCTTTAAAAACGAAGCAGGTTCAATATTGTGAACCATTTTTAAACGTTGGTCAGCATAAATATCGGTATATGGTGCGAGAACACGCATGAAACGATCAAAATATAGCATTTGCTTGAATAACAAAGCGAAGTCACGCGGGAATTTAATACCGTGACGCTCACCTACTGCCACCATATCCATCATGATGTCATTTAAATCTGCCGGATTAGAACTAAGAATTTCTTGTGGATCTGCCAGTAACACCCCACTAAACAAGCGCTCTAAATCATCAGCCAAGATTTGAGTATCAATTTTCTGATGGGTCATGCCCATTTTCAGCATGTTCTCAGCCATGGCGATGTAATTGGTTTGCTGTAATGCATCCATAAATGCCATACACGCAGTCCAAACCTCAGGTTTTAATTGACCGACAATACCAAAATCAATAAAACCGATACGACCATCTTCTAGCAGCATCAGATTGCCTGCATGTAAATCGGCATGGAAACTCTTGCACAGCATTAAACTGCCAAACCAAGTGTTCATGGCCGTAATCAAGACCTGAGTTGGGTCTTTGGCATATTGTTTGACCACATCAAAGTCAGTCAATGACACGCCATACAAACGCTGCATGGTGAGTACACGGCGCGTTGAAAACTGGTGATAAACTTTCGGTGCCGTTGCCGCTTGATTGCCTGAAACATTCAAATATTGAATAAAGTCATCCAGATTCTGAGCTTCTTCAATAAAATCAACTTCACGCACCATACGTGTTTTGATCTCATCTACAATTTCAGAAAGTGATGCAAACTTGATTTTTGGAACAGCTCTTTCAAGTAGCTTTGTTGCCCAATGCACCACATTCAAGTCGGTATAAAGAATAGTTTCAACACCCGGCTTTTGCACCTTTAAAACCACATCTTCGCCCGTGACCAATCGAGCGGCATGCACTTGTGCAATTGAAGCCGAAGCCAAAGGCTTTTCATCAATAAAACTAAAAATTTCATTGAGGTTGCGCCCTTCAAACTCTTCTGCCAAAACTTTTTGGATATAGCTAAATGGTAAGGTTGGCGTTTGATCTAAACAGCCTTGGAATTCCTGAACGTATTCACGTGGGAATAAAGACGGCGTACTGGCAATAAATTGACCCAGTTTAATATAAGTCGAACCAAGCGACTCAAAGGTCTCACGCATAAGTTTGGCGTTGCTTGGTTTCTCAGTTGCATACTTCACACCTGCTTGTGCTGCAACCACCACTGTTTCACCAATACGTGCAACAGAGCGTAATCCATCGAATAAAATATTTCTTTTCATAATCTTTCTTGCCTCACAGATGGCATTAGTTTAGCAAATTTTGCTCAATTTACCGATCAAGTTGCCTGACAAACTGGACAATTTATATCTTTTTCAAATTTAAGAATACGTTGCGTTAAATTTAAGCCATTCCAAAGCAATAGTTTTTGCTTGAGTGGAGTCAAACCTAAGCCTAAAAATAGCAATGTGTGATGTGCTTGTAATGACGCTATCATTACAGGAGTGGTGGCTAATACGCCTGACTCCGCACAGCGCAGCCCTTCATTGGCATGATCTTCTTTCGGAAACAGGCATTCATAACAGGCTGAATCAGCATCTACCATAAACATCTGTCCTTCAAAACCAATCGCCGACGCACTAATTAAAGGGACTTGATGTTTTTTACACACTGCATTGACCAGATAACGAGTTGTAAAGTTATCACAGCCATCTAAGACTACATCTTGATGCTGTACGAGTTCATCAGCATTCGTTTCATCAAATCGTATATTTTGATAACTGACCTGTATATGCGGATTAATGTCTTGTAGATGCTTTGCCAATATTTCTGCTTTGTATCGACCTAAATCATTTGTCGTAAAGGCAATTTGTCTTTGTAGATTACTTATTTCAATCGTGTCGGCATCGACAATGGTAATTTTACCTACACCTGCACGTGCCAACAGCTCGGCACTGGTACAGCCGATTCCGCCTGCGCCGATAATCAACACATTGGCGAGTTTTAGTTTTTCTTGTGCTTCGATATCCCAACCATCTAATAAAATCTGACGACTATAGAGATGCATTTCCTCATTGCTTAGCTCAAATTCGTTTTCTAAATGGTCTGACACGTGGTTTGCTTCTTTATCATCAAGGGTATTGCTGATTTTAAGTCGATGTCTGCTTGGAGGAAAGTAATAAATTGGAACCAGCTCTGTTTTCTTTTGACAAAAAGCTATTTTTACCCCAATATTTTTCTTACTCTTTAACAGCTTAATAAAATCAATAAGTTACTATATCAGTTAGAAACTTTGGGTAATGATGCTTTTTTAAGTATAACTTGATGTTTTGGCTGATATTATTTTCATTATTTTATAGTTCATGACGGCATACGTCATTTAGAAATGAGGAGGCTTTAACCATGCAATTGCAATTTAGTTCATGACGGCATACGTCATTTAGAAATTTAAAAATGGCGATTACATGATCTATTTTTGGTTCATGACGGCATACGTCATTTAGAAAACTACAAATAGAACCATGACCAGCGGATATATGTTCATGACGGCATACGTCATTTAAATTAATTTACTAATCGGAGATAAGATTTAAATTGAAAACCACGATGTATCAAAGCGTTTAAAGAAATAGGAAATCGAATTCTGGCAGTTTGTAATACTTGAAGAACCCATGTTTTTTCAGCTAAAAATTCAAATAAGATTTTATCATTACATATCCTCGGGCCAGTAAAGATATCTGTCTGATAAGCCTGTCCTATGCATAATGACTCCAACAATATATTTTTATCCAGGTCGACTAATGCCAAAGTTAAATTTTCCTCGAAGATACAATCCTGGCTAAGGAAAAGAAGATAGCAGTGAGAATATACACAGACCATACCTTCTAACACTTTACCCCCAACCATAACCCCTGTCTTTTTCCCCTTAACCAAGACTTCAGACAGAGGCAAACTCTTATCTGTCATATCTTGGATCAATGCTAAACCAATATAATCAGCTACATACATATTCAACCTTACCTAAATAAAATTATGACTGATTATATTTCCATCTATTACTTTTGCTCTACTTCCGATCATGCATCATTTCATAAGACTGCGCTCTTAACAAATCCTCTTTGCTGCCAAAGGATTGATTACGTAACTGATTAATCGCCTGCTGCTTACTGGCATCCGTGGCGTCACTCTTTAAAATCTGATCACGTGCGGCCAAGTAGCCATTGACCTGTGTTTGCCACCCTGCTTCTTCTTGATCGACCTTTTCCAAACGATCTGCCGCTTCTGGCCCTAATAAACTTTCACGCATATTCCGAAGCTCTTGTGCAGAACCACCCTTTTCCCGTACTTCTTGAGTTAATTGCTGCAATTCAGAAAATTGCATCGAAACCCGAACGCCATCGGCCAGTGTACTCGGAAGCTGATCAATCAATTTCGCCAATTCAGCTGCCTTTTGCTGAGCGGTCAGGGTTTTATTGGCATGGATACGCATTTGATCAATATTGAACTGATTCAGGTTACGTTCATTACCAAATAAGGCATTAATCTCAGCCGCATTAAAAAACTGCTGCTGTACTTTATACATCTGATCAATCACTTTCTGATACCCATCAATATCGCCCGTCTTAAAGTTGCCCGTTGGTTTTATATTTTTTAAGGCATGACTATAGGCTACATATTGATCTAACAGATGACTGGCATAACTCGAAGCTGTGTCAGGTAAAGTCGCAGTAAGGTACTGTCGGATATCAGCAACCAATTCTGTTTCGGTTTTCTCACCTAAACTGGAAAAGAAATAATCGAAACAACTGCGAATACCAACCGTTAAAATTAATTTACCATTGGCATCGACCTGAATTGGACAATCAATTTCTGTACCGCGCAATGAAGCAGCCAATTCTGGCATTTTGCCTTTTTGATTATTTTGCGCGTTGGCTTCTAAGCCATTACCTATAAGCTGTGATTGAGCCTGTTGGTTTGGCTCATGCGGTGTATTTTGAGCATCTGGTCTAAATATCCAATAGATTAAAGCCAACAAGAGCAATAAACATACAATCAAAACTAAACTGATGGTTTTATTATTCAAAAATTTACCGTTCATAATCCCTTGCTCTATTTATCATTCTTTCTTTGTTTGAACCGTTAAAAATGAAAGGAGCAACGGATTGCTCCTTTCATTAATGAATTACAAACCTAGATTTTTCAGACGATTTGCCTGAGTCCGATAAGGGGTGACCGGATTTTGTAAGAATCCAACCAAACCGAGGATTTGATTGACTTCATCCAAATGGTTAAATGCATAATTGTCACGGATTACCGTACCCAAATGGCTCGAACAACGCGGTACCAAGCCATCATTTTCTCCAGAAATCAGTAACGATGTTGCAGTTAATGCATAGTCCATTGGGTCTAATGCATTGGTAAATGGACTGGTTCCACTCCACGAATAATAACGCACGCCATTCACCAGTTCAGTACCTGAACCACATGCTGTAGTTGGTACAGCTGCGGGGAAACGTTGGTTAAAATTGGCTGAACCGCTGGTGGTTAATGAGTTTAAACCTGCAATCGCATCTTGATCATAATAATGCCCTGAACCAATCCCCACTAATGAGAAGAAGGCATTAACCCCTGCTGAGATCACAGGTGCCAAGACTGGACCCGCAGGTGATTTAACCACTGAGTCGACGACATCTGCCACATCTGAACCTTTAGTTGGACCACCAACTGCTGTGACTGATGCAATTTTATTCGGCAACAAGCTGGCAACATAACGAACCGATTGAGAGCCATGACTATGGCCAATTAAATTAATTTTCTCTGCACCAGTAATCGCCAATACCTGCTTTGCCTGTAGCAATAGTTGCTCACCGCGTACTTCCGAAGAATTAAACGAAGCTTGCTGTGCAACGAAGACATTCGCACCATTACCAACCAAGTCTTCAGTAATCCCATTCCAGTATTGCAAAGGACCTACCGCAGAGAAACCGGCCATCCCATGCGCCAATAAAATTGGATACTTGGTTTTCGCATAACTTGATGTAACACTGGTGCTACCGCCGATTGAACAAGAGTTCACATTACAGTTTTGCCATGATGCCTTGGGTGCAAAAAAATCAAACAAACCTGCGTGTACCACAGATCCGCTGCTCACCACCATGCCTGCCATCAACGCCATGACATTTAAATATTTTTTCTTCACGTTTTTGCTCCTAGCATTTTTCATTTTTATTACAGAGATTTAGTCTTTTTCTTCGTATCTGGAATCATTCCGAGCATACAAACGACTGGCAAAAATCATACTCCTTCAAACTTTTATGTGATTTTTAGACTAAAACAATTTGTGCCAAAATCATAACAATTCGCGCCAAAATTATGATTGATCGAAAAGATTCCGATGAATGCACATTTTCAAATTATCTTGACTGTTTAAGTTCAAACGATCAGCTGGATTAAAAATCGGGTACTGTCACATTTGCAGTTTTAATCGTGCCTGTAAACGTTGGGAAATTGGTTAAAATTTTGCGGAAGTTTGTGTAACAATGACAGAGTACTCCCACCTTTTGGATGTTGTATGCGCCACTCGGAAATAAAGGCTGTTGAACTTTCCAAAGCCTATCGCTTATTAAATCACGGCCCAACGGTTTTGGTTTCTGCTCAATACGGACAAGAATGCAATGTCATGGCAGCAGCTTGGGCCTGTGCTTTGGAATTAACACCTGCAAAAGTCACTGTAGTCTTAGATAAAAGCACCAAAACCCGTCAACTGGTTGAGCAAAGTGGTTATTTTGCCTTGCAAGTTCCCTGCTATGCACAGATTGATCTAGTGCATCAACTCGGAACGATCAGTCAGTTTGAGCATCCAAACAAATTAGAAGAATGCAAAACCGAATTGTTTTACCAAGATGATTTCCCCGTGCCACTGGTGGCAGGCAGTCTGGCTTGGCTAGTCTGTAAAGTGATTCCAGAACCACACAATCAACAAGCGCACGACTTATTTATCGGTTCCGTAGTCGGTGCTTGGGCGGATTCACGCGTATTTCGCGATGGACATTGGCACTTTCAAGATGCCAGTAAAGCGTTGCGCAGCCTACATTACATTGCAGGTGGGACATTCTATTTGATTGGTGATGAAGTTAAGGCCAAATAGTCTTTGATATAAGGCAAAGCCAAACAAGCTTTGTCTCTTTTATTGATCATTGACTTTCATCAACTCACTATACATAAGATCTAAAAACTGCTGCTGTTCTTGAATATTTTTAAAGTAACGTTGATAAAGACCACTACAGCTTTGCACATCAGCAATATTGGCTTTGTTAAATGACCAATCCTTTCGATCTTTGATACTGATTCCTAGATCATCATTACAACGCTGCCATAACTGAGAAAATCTGGTTCGTTTATTTGCATCCAATTTTTTAAAGTCGGCATGTACAGAATAGCCGCGCATAGCTGAATTAAAGAACTGAGAAATCATGGTGACCGGTACACCGCCCCAATCAATGCTTTGACCAATCGGCAACCGAATATCGGTCAGTTTATTTTCTGACATGATCTCAGGCTGCTTACCTTGTTTGAAGTACTGTTCCTCATAAACCAAGGTTGTTCCTGCTGGAACATAGATCTTTTTAACCAACATCGGTTGCTGTGTCACATAGTACGGATAATTCGGGCTTGAATTGCCACCTGTCGGGTTCATATTGCCGATACAGCCTGTTAAGGTCAGTGCCAATGTTATGGATAAAAAAATCATGGGTTGCATCGGTCTATTCCTTCTTGTTGAATCATTTTTATTATTTTTCGACCTTAAATCGAAATTGCTCTAGAAACAATATCCAATAGCGTAAACACCAAAGTATAAAAAACCGTTATGAAATGCTCTCCACAACGGCGTTTGCATAAAAGCTTAACTTATTTCGGCGCCATACGAATCGCACCATCTAAACGGATCACTTCACCATTGAGATAGGAGTTTTCAGCAATATGTGCCACTAAACGCGCAAACTCTTCTGGGCGACCTAAACGCGATGGATAAGGCACCATTTGTCCCAAGGCATCTTGCACATTTTGAGGCAAGCCTTTCAACATTGGCGTTTCCATAATCCCAGGGGCAATGGTCATGACACGAATCGCATGGCGAGCTAGTTCCCGCGCAATCGGTAGCGTCATTGCCACCACTGCACCTTTTGATGCTGAATAGGCCGCTTGTCCAATTTGGCCGTCAAAAGCAGCAACCGAAGCAGTATTCACAATCACGCCTCGATCTTCATCACCTTCTGCAACAGTATTTTTACTCATGGCGTCTGCTGCAAAACGCAGCATATTAAAAGTCCCCGTTACATTGATCTGTAAAGTTTTAGAGAACATCGCCAAATCATGTACGCCGTCTTTACCCACTACTTTTGCAGAAGGGCCAATGCCAGCACAATTGATCAGGCCATATATGCTGCCATGTTTCGCCAACATATCTTTAAAGAACTGCTCTGCCGCAGCTTCATCCGTCACATCTAGTTTTACAAATTCTGCTGCTGCCCCCAAGGCTTGCGCTTGTTGTTCTCCAGCATCGACATTCATATCGACCAATGTGACCGAAGCGCCCTTTTCAACCAAGTATTCCGCTGTTGCTGCACCTAAACCTGAACCGCCACCTGTAATAACAAAATGTTTTCCCTGAATTTTCATTTACGTTTCCTATCAAATTAAAGATATAAATTTTTATCACTAAGCCTAAAGGCAACTTTTTTCCGATACAATTTCAAAAAGTAGCAAATTTAATGCAACTTTTGAGCATTCAATCTAATTACTCTCCTGTATTTTATTGATATATGAATAAAAACCTAAACTTTGATCTTAATTCAGCTAAGGACACCATTTCAAATGCTTTGCTTCGTGAAGCGTTGAGTGTCGCCGCAAGTCGTGGTTTAAATATTGTCAATATCGCCAATCGTGCAGGCATTTCAGCAGAATTACTGACCTCATCTAAAGCCCGTGTGCCCGTGACGCAATGTGCGCAGTTATGGGTCGAACTTGCAGAAAGCATGAATGATGAGTTTTTGGGCATGGATCGCCATCCCATGCGCCGAGGCAGTTATCGTCTATTGGCAAAATTAGCCTTCAATGCTGAAACCTTAGAGCAAGCCATTCAGGAGATTTTAAAATTCCTGAGTCTGGTGCTCGATGATATTCACGGTGAATTGGTACAACGCGGTTCCAAAGCCTATCTGATCTTGCACGATCATGAGCATCCCAAACGGATGTTCACTTATTCTACCTATCTAATGCTGGTGCATAGTTTGATGTGCTGGTTGAGTGACAGCGTATTGGCTTTCATAAAATGAGCTTTAGATGTCATTCTCCAGTCGAACTACAGGATTATCGGGTGCGCTTTTGCGAAGATATTCAATTTAATGCCGACCAGAATCAGATTGAGTTTGATGCCCATTATCTCAAGCATAAAATCAAAAAAGACAAACAGGCGCTCAATGATTTTCTAAGAAAAACCCCTTATAACCTGATTGTACGCTTTAAGAATGAGAACTCGTTAAGCTTACAAATTCGTCGCCAATTGCTGTTACAACCACCATCACAGTGGGATGAATTGAAAGAGATTGCACAACAACTCAATATGTCAACTGCCACCATTCAGCGTCGCTTAAAGCAGGAAGGTGTCAGTTATCAGCAACTTAAAAATGACATTCGCTGTGATATTGCGATTGAACGATTGTGCAAAAGTAATGATTCAATTCAAAATATCAGTGATGATCTGCATTTCCATGACCCAAGTGCGTTCCATCGCGCCTTTAAGAAATGGACAGGACTCAGTCCAGGCAGCTATCGTAAATCTTCACCATATAAAAAGGAACTTTTGGATCGCTCAGAACGCTCAAAGGAGTAAATGATGTATTTACCAGAAATATTTGAAGAAACAGATCTTGAGAAACTCTATCAATTGATTCAGGACTATCCTTTTGCGACTTTAATGAGCCATAGTGCTGAAGGCATAGAAGCCAATCATTTGCCCTTTCATTTATTGCGTGATGAGCAAAGCCAGACAGCGACACTGGTTGCACATATTGCCAAGAATAATCCGTTGCATACGCAAATTAAAAACGACACTGAAGTTCTTATTATTTTTCAGGGTGAGCAAGCTTATATTTCACCAAACTGGTATCCGAGCAAGCAGCAACACCATCAACATGTACCAACATGGAACTATCAAGTGGTTCATGTCAAAGGTCGCATTTATTTCTTACATGATGAAAAAGCCCTACGTGGCATTTTGGCTAAACTGACACGGGTTCATGAAGCCAAACAAGCAACGCCATGGAAAATGTCGGATGCACCAAGTGAGTATATTGCTCGGGAACTTCAAGGGATTGTTGGCATTGAAATTCAGATTTCGCACATTACAAGCAAGTTTAAGCTGAGCCAAAATCGAGATAAAGAAGATGCCTTAGGGGTTGTAAATGGACTGCAACAACAAGGTGACAACCGATTAGCCGATGCAGTACAGCAATATATTGAAGATTAAACGGGCTTTCGTCCTAGACTTACACGATCATTGCCGCCATAGTCCTGAATGGTCTTGATCTGCTCAAAACCTTGTTGCTCAAAAATATCTCGTACTGCTTGGCCTTGGTCATAGCCATGTTCAAGCACAATCCAGCCATTCGGTTTAAGCCAATTCTTGCCTTGGGTGATAATGATCTCAATATCCGCCATGCCTTGCTTATCAGCCGTCAAGGCACGCTCAGGTTCGGACTGGAGCTTTTGCATATGCACATCTTCAGGATCAATATACGGCGGATTCGACACAATCAGATCAAACCGTTGCTGTTCTAAAGCATCAAACCAAGCCCCACAGGCAAATTTCACCTGCATCAGCCCGTGTCGAACAGCATTGTCCTGAGCCACATCTAAAGTCGGGGCATAAATATCTGTTGCAGTCACTTGCCATTGAGCACGTTCACTTGCAAGCGCCAAAGCAATCGCACCTGTGCCCGTACCTAAATCGACAATATTGGCCTTTGCATCAAGTGGCAGTTTTAATACTGTTTCAACCAGAATTTCAGTATCTGGACGCGGCACCAAAGTGTCATGAGTGACTTTTAAATCGAGCGTCCAAAAGGGTTGTGAACCTGTGACATAGGCCAAAGGTTCACCTTGTTCGATACGAGCCAGCCCATCCAGATAAGCCTGCTCCTGCATTTCGGTCAACTCTTGCTCAAGTCTTAATTTGAGTTCTAAACTATTTACACCCAAAAGATGTTCGAGTAACCATGCCGCCTCCTGACGTTCATAGCTATCAATTTCACCTTTGATTTCTAAGGCTTGAGCAATATTCATTAGCCGCCATTTTCCTGTGCAAGCATTGCCAACTGATCCGCCTGATATTCACGATGCAAGCTGTCCAGTAATTCTGTTAAATCACCTTCCATAATCGCATCTAACTTATATAAAGTCAGGTTGATACGATGGTCAGTCATACGACCTTGTGGATAGTTGTAGGTACGAATACGCTCAGAACGATCACCAGAACCGACCAAGTCACGGCGCATTTCTGAAGTTGCTGCATCAGCGGCTGCACGTTTGGCATTTTCTAAACGCGAGACCAACAACGCCATCGCTTTGGCTTTATTCTTATGTTGCGAACGTTCTTCCTGACATTCCACTACCACACCCGAAGGAATATGGGTAATACGCACCGCTGAATCAGTTTTGTTAATGTGCTGACCGCCTGCGCCGGATGCACGATAGGTATCAATACGTAAATCGGCTGGATTGATTTCGACTGTAGTATCTACATCGACTTCAGGCAGAATCGCAACCGTACAAGCCGAAGTATGTACACGACCTTGGGATTCAGTTGCAGGTACACGTTGTACACGATGGGCGCCACTTTCAAATTTCAAACGGCCATAGACACCTTCACCATCAATACGGCAAATGATTTCTTTATAACCACCATGCTCGCCTTCATTTTCAGAAAGCACTTCAATACGCCAACCTTGTGTTTCAGCGTATTTGCTATACATACGGAATAAATCGCCTGAGAAGATCGCCGCCTCATCACCGCCCGTTCCAGCACGCACTTCAAGATAGGCTGCATTGGCATCATTTGGATCTTTCGGAATCATCAACACGTTTAACTGCTCTTCAAGTGCAACCAAAAGTGCTTTATTTTCTTTAATTTCTTCTTCTGCCATATCTTTGAAATCAGGATCTGATTTCATCGTTTCAGCAGTTTCGATATCTTCTTCAGCTTGACGATATTTGCTCCAAACTTCAGTGATTTCAGTTAAATCATTGTGTTCGCGAGACAGTTTACGAAAACGTTTATTGTCCGAAATTACTTCTACATCTGCAAGTAATGCAGTCAGCTCTTCGTGACGATCACAAAGTTGATCGAGTCTTAAACGGAGTGATGCTTTCATGGGCGGAATATCTCAAAATCTAAAGACTCAGTGCCAATGAAGCACGAGCAAAATCAAAAAATTGCGCATAGTTTACAGACTCCACCGCTTAAAAGACATAGAGAAACTGGCGAACTTACCATTCCTCACCCATTTCATCACAAATTGTTCAGTTTTAGTTTTCATTGCTTGTTCTCTGATCAACCCTTATATATAAATAATGAAGGACAAATAGAAAGATAAAACAATAGGATAATTTATGAATAATTTTATAAACCGCCCCACTTCAGCCTTTATCGCTGCAAGCTGGGTAGCCTTACTTGCAGGTGGCGTTGGCTTTATGATCGGTCTATGGAATACCAATATGCCCTTGCATGAAAAAGGTTATTACCTCGTCATCTTACTCTATGGACTGTTTTCCGCCGCATCGTTACAGAAAACAGTGCGTGATCAACTGGAAGAGATTCCCGTCACGGCGATTTACTATGGCTTATGTTGGGCTTCAATGGCCCTATGCATCGGACTACTTTTAATAAGCTTATGGAATGCCGAACTCAGTATGAGCGAAAAAGGCTTTTACATCATGTCATTTCTATTAAGTCTGTTTGGTGTAGTGGCAACCCAAAAGAATATTCGTGACTTAAACTATCTACGCCTGCAAGCCGAACTCAATCCACGTCAGCCCAAACTCGAAGAACAAACAATAAAAGATGAACCATTAAATTAATCAAAAAATAAATGGAACCTTAAAATAAGGTTTCATTGTTTTTGTGCAGTTATTGACTATCTTGTTGTTTAATCGAACTTAACTCGCATTTTGCGCTATTTTAAGAAACAAAACACTACAATCTAGACACCAAAGAGTAATAATTCAGAAAAGCTTCTCCATACTTTCATACTCAAATTTTGTTACATTTGCAGCCATGAAAAAGAGGTCCGATGAATTGCGGACACGGAGTCAAAAATGAAATTAAATACTTGGTTATGTGCTGCTATTTTTGCAAGCTCATCATTGGTTACTGCTGCTCATGCTGATAATGCAACCCGTGTTGCTGCAACATCTGCACTTGGTAGTGTGGTTGGTACTGCAGTAGGTAAAGAAATCGGTGGTAATAACGGTGCAATGATTGGCTCTGCTTTGGGTGGCGCTGGTGGTGCAGCGGCAGCAAGTAGCAAACGTACCCGTACTGAAGCTGCTATTGGCGGTGGTCTAGGTGGTGTCGGTGGTTATACTGTTGGTAAAAACATCGGTGGTAGCACGGGTGGTTATATCGGTGCTGCAGCTGGCGCAGCGGGTGGTTCTGCTCTAGGCCGTAAAGTCGGTCAAGACCGTTATTATGACAATCAGCAATCTAAAAAATACAAGAAAAAAAGAAAGCATCGTCATCACTAATTTAAAAAGCACCTTCGGGTGCTTTTTTATTCTCCTAAAAGCCACATCAAATAACAAAATCCGGAGCAGATATCATACTGCATCTTTAAGTTGTTATTGTTATGTCATATCTCAATATAAGAAATTTTAATTTATACGCCGAATAAGCCATCATAAATAAAGTTGAACATCATGTGTTTTTATTAAATAACCTTAGACGATTATTACTAAAGAAAATTCTATATTTTCTCATCGACAACACCCGCCTATCTCACCTACTGAATATAGAACCATATTTTTTCTTATAAATTTCAGTAAGTTCCACATCCTCTAACGAATATATTTCTTTAATACTTTTAGATTTGATAAAATAAAATGTAATTATTAGAATAAAAACACCAAATCCAGCAATCGTCAAAGGCAAACCAATATGATCAATCAAAAAACCACATACAACGTTACCAAAAGGAACCATTAAACCTGACATGAATGCGACAGCACTAACAATCCTATTCTGAAATTTCCTTGGTGTAGCTTTAAGCCTAACAGCCATTGTATTTGTCGCAATAATGCTAAAGGATATACCACACAATAAAAATATAAATGAAAGTATCAAAGCAAGCAAATAAACATATTTTCCAAGAAAAAATATTCCAAGCCCCATTAAAAACAATGAGAACCCCATACCATAAAACCCTAGACGTATTACTGTATATCGATTCCACTTTTCATTTAAATATGCAATAATTTTTGATCCCCCTAAAAACAAGCCAGTAGCAAAAGCCCCTTCAGCAAAAACCAGCAACCATACATCCTTATTGTATTTATTATAAACCAAAGATGGCATAACTATAGTAAACATTGATGAAAAAACAAAATTAGTTAAAAGTATCAATATACATATATAAAACTCAGACTTAATCTGAAAAACAAAATACAAACTATCTTTAGTATTTACATACCATTCATAGAAAAAATTCTCCTTTATCAATTTTTCACTACTCTCAAAATAACTAACATTCAAAATTAACAAAAAAGAAAAAAGCAAAATAGAAAAAATTATTATTAACCCATAAAGAATATTAAATACTGATAGAATAGCTGTAGCCAAAATTGGACCAGAAAACATTACAAATGAAGAAATCACCGTTTTAAATCTTAAAGCAATATCTAATTCTTCTTTAGGTACTAGCGATGACAACATACTTGAGTGAAGTGGTTCTCTAATACCAGCACAAACTCCAAGAATAACTAAAGAGAAAGCAATAATCAGAATATTGTATAGTTTCACAAAATAAAAAAAAGTTAAAACCAATATAACAAGCATGCTAATAAAATTACAAAATAAAAGAATTTTTTTCTTATTAAATATATCCCCAAAAAATCCAAATATCACTCTTGAAAAAAGATCAAAAAAACCACCTAAAGCAATCATAGCAGCAAAAATCTTGACATCATTTGTTGCACTCATTATCCACCAAGCAATTATAACTCGTACACTTCTAAGACTTGTGGATGTAAAAAGAATATTAAATTGAAATAAATAAAAATTTTTACTCAGTCCTTGCAAAAAAATCATGTCAACCTATAAATATATAACTAATTATTAACCAATACACTTTAAGCGGGGTATTTAGAGCATATTTTACAACTCATCCTCATAAGAACATACTACTTGCGTTAAATTCTCAGCAGGCATTAACTTTAAAACTATTTCTACTTCCGCACTTGTTAATGATAATTTTACTCCCAGTTTTTTATTAACGAATAAAATATTCGCAAAACAAAAAATAAAATTAAATCTCGCTCACTTCAAGGCTTAATCATTAAATAAAGCAATCGTATTTGTAACAAAATATTTATTAAAAATAAAAAATTAAAATTTATCATCGTAAAAAACAAAAAACACAACCAAATAAACCATTAAAAATCAAAACAATATCAAAAAAAAAACACTAACACCTAATTAAATAAAATTAATCGCACCATTATAATGCAAAACCAATCCATGTATTTTAATTAAAAAAATAATAATAAAAACAAATTATTCAAAATTTAACATTTAATACCATTTAAATTCAAATAAAAGACCATAAAAATTTAGATTAAAAATCAATAATCGTTTTAAAATTAAAAACTAAACATTAAAAAATCATTTATTCTGAAAAAACATACTTAACAATAAGTACAATAGACATAATAATCCCCCATCCTTACACGTATCGTTTTGATTCATTCACTGCACTCTTTTAGTGATTAAATGACGCGTTAGATTAAAAACCTTAATATACTTTCAGGGAAAAGCTTTGACCCCAGTCTCATGACCCAACTAGAAGGTTTGGCCAATCGTGGTTATACCGAAGGCTTCTTGCGCCGCCATGTGCATAGCGATTATCAAAATTATGCCGATGGTTCATCGCATTTTGACTATCAACAATTTTGCGGTGAAGTGATTGGACGCAATGGTGACCATATCCGCATTGAGGTAAAGAACCGCTTTGTGGTTGGTGATTCACTTGAGTTAATGACACCCAAAGGCAATCTCCACTTTCACTTGGGACAGATGCGTGATCTTAAAGGCAATGCCATTAAAAATGCCAAGGGTTCAGGCCATATCGTGGAAATTCCATTTTCCCCAGACATCGATATTGAATATGCACTGTTGATTCGCAATCTGCCTCACGCCACAACTGGGTTACAATCTGCGGCTTTGGCCTATTCGGCAGATTAAGATGGCACTCATCATTACCAGTGCATGTATCAATTGCGATATGTGTTTGCCTGAATGCCCCAATCAAGCGATTAATGAAGGTGCAAAAGTCTATGAAATCGACCCACAACGTTGCACTGAATGCATCGGTTTCTACACAGCACCCACCTGCCTTGCTGTCTGTCCCATCGATTGTATTCAGCCTGATCCAACATGGGTGGAAGCTCCTGATCAATTGCTGATTAAATTCAATAATCTGAATCTATTCAAACATTAAAGACTTCATCACAGATAGGCACAAACCCGTGAAAAGTATGGAAAAGTGCCTATCCCACCCTCAACGCAAAACAGCTCATCATGATTTGACCCTTTAAGCTCAGTACTGGCATCAAACTTGCTAATGAGTATTACGTTTTATTCAATTAGTATTACTACGGGTGTGCGCCTATGCATCATTCAGTACTGTCGAAAAGGAAGAAGCTTTACTTAAGTTTGGGATCTTTTCTGATTCCCATCCTGATCTGGAGCTGTGTCAGTTACTTACCTTTTATCTGGCATCCACAAGTTCAAATTACCAATGCAGGCTCAGCCACTTATCTACAGGCAGGCACCCGAATAGATAAGCAAGCTTATTATGCTGAGGCTCAAGATGCAGTCAATCAAGGTAAAACACCGCCTACAGGTATTCTGGTCAATCCAATTTATTTGCCTGCCCCTCATCAAGTGGCGAAAGCGCTTTTCACTTCATTTACCACGCCCCCGCAACAGGCTGATGCGCCGTGGTTACATCAAAGCCTGTGGCACAGTATCAAGATTGTATTTACGGCGTTTTTTATCTCTTCATTAATCGGTGTGCCGTTGGGCATCCTGTGTGGTTTTTCCAATACCATCTCTAAGCTGACTGAACCCTTTGTCGAGTTCTTTCGCTACCTGCCAGCACCTGCCTTTGGGGCATTGGCAGTGGCGATTTTAGGCATTAATGATGCCCCGAAAATTGCCATTATTGTGATTGGTACTTTATTTCAACAAATTCTGATCATTGCCAATACCACTCGCATGGTTGATCGCGGTTTGGTTGAAGCAGGTTATACCCTAGGCACGAATAAGCTTAAAAGCCTGTTTCATGTGGTGATTCCTGCTGCACTGCCTGACATTTATCGAGATCAACGGGTGTTGCTCGGTTGGGCATGGACCTATCTGATTGTGTCGGAACTGATTGGTGCCACCTCAGGAATTACCTGGTTCATTACTCAACAAGCACGCTATCAAAACTTTGACAATGTTTATGCCGCCATCCTGATTATTGGGGTGATTGGACTGTTGTGTGATTTGATTTTAATGAAACTGGGCACATACCTATTTAAATGGAAAAAGGGAGTATAAATATGACGGATAATTTTGATGCCAAAGCCTATTTTGAGCATATTTATACACGTCCCGTGATGTTGGAAACCAAGCAACTGACGCAGATTTTTCAGCATGGCACATCTGAACGCACGGTACTGAACCAAATTGATTTAAGTATTCATAAACGCGAGTTTGTCTGTGTGATTGGCCCTTCCGGCTGTGGAAAATCAACCTTAAGTCGTGTGGTTGCAGGTCTAGATGACTACCACAGTGGTGAGGTTCTGGTTGAGGGGCAAAAGATTAAAGGCCCAAGTTCAGAACGTGGCATGGTGTTTCAAGGCTATACCTTATTTCCATGGAAAACCGTCAAAGAAAATGTGATGTTTGGCCCTTTGATGAAAGGCATCAGTCAAACCCGTGCCGAAGAAATGGCACGTGAGTGGATTAATATTATTGGCTTAGAAAAATATGAAAATCAGTTCCCACATGAACTTTCTGGTGGGATGAAACAGCGTGTCGCTATTGCCCGAGCTTTAGTCAATGAACCCAAAATTTTACTCATGGATGAACCTTTTGGTGCACTCGATCCCTACACCCGACAAAAAATGCAAAAGCATTTGATGGACTTATGGCAAAACATTGATATCACCATTTTATTTGTCACGCATGACATGGATGAAGCTATTTTACTGGCAGATCGTATTGTGGCCTTAAAAGCCAATCCGGGCGAGATCAAAGAGATTATTGAGGTGAATTTACCGCGTCCACGGACAATTGAGCTGGTGCATTCGCCTGAATTTAAACAACTACGGGAACGGGTTGATCTGTTGGTACATCACCAAGAGGAACAACTCGACCCTGCACTACAGGATTTACCTAAAATTCCACGTATGACTCAAATGAGTACACAGAAATAAAATAGCGTTTGGGACGACCCAATCTGCTTCATTTATTGCTGGACGACCAGCCAATGGTGAATCTCATGAACCATGATTATGTGTTGCCCTTAATTGATATTTCACTCCTCAACAGTGCGAGTTTAGAAGATCGCAAACAGGTGGTGAAGCAACTTGATCAAGCCTGTAAGGAGGTTGGCTTCTTATACATTCAAGGGGAACAATTTCAGCCCGAACTGTTCGATCAGTTAAAACAAACCGCACTGCACTATTTTAGCCAAGACCAAGCCACTAAAATGCAGCATTATATTGGTCTTTCCGAAAATCATAGTGGTTATGTACCAATCGGTGAAGAACAATTCAAAGCCAATATCTATGATTTAAAAGAATCCTATGACATCAATTATGACTATCTCGGTGAGCTGCATCGTCGTCCTTTACTCGGCCCAACGCTATGGCCAGAGGATGCAATCTTTAAGCAAAGCGTCCTAAATTATTATCAACATATCAAAGCCATCGGCAATCAGCTATTTAAAGCTTTTGCTTTGGCACTTGAGCTGAATGAAGATTTTTTTGAACCACATTTAAAGCATGCACCGAGCCAATTGAGACTGATTCATTATCCTTATAATCCTGAGGCACACGATCAATCGGGCATTGGTGCACATACCGACTATGAATGTTTTACCCTGTTATTTCCAACGGCGGAAGGTTTACAGGTTCTGAATAAACAGGGTGAATGGATCGATATTCCCTTAATTGAAAACACCATGGTAATGAATATTGGCGATATGATGGAGATCTTGTCCAATGGTCGTTATCTGGCAACCAAGCATCGTGTGAAACGCGTACAGCAAGAACGTTATTCTTTTCCGCTGTTCTTCTCCTGTGATTATGACTATCTGATTCAGCCACTGATTCCCAATGAAGCGCCGTTATATCCACCAATCAAAGGCGGTGAGCATCTATTCAATCAGACGGCTCAAACCTTTATGTACCTCAAGCAACGGATTGAGTCGGGTGAACTGGTACTTGTAAATGCCCGTCCACTGTACTCCTTTGGTTTAAATGAACAAGGAGCAAGTGAATGAATCTAATCAACTTACTCGCGCAACTGGAGCCAACCCCAATTGATGATCACTTGCCCTTACCCCGCTATTTACTGGGATGTTTTAGACGCAAAAGTATCAGCTTCTTTAATGGTATGACCGATGAAAAAACCATTGTGTATTGGTTTCAGTCCAAATCTTTCAGCATTGACCTACGACTGATCGATGCCAATCAAACCACAGTACATGATCGACAAGGATGGATTGGCGATACTCTATGGGATTCAGATCGCGAATTACTCTCTTGGCAGGTTCATCAAAACTATCAGAATCATATTCAATGGCCTGAACCTGCTAAGCTTTACCCAATAGGCAACAGTATTTTAGAGTTTTCACCTTCCCATGCCTATGTAGAAGATTGGCGGCAACAGGCTCAACAGGGCTTACTGCTCGGTTTACGCCTCTTTCAGATGCAACATATCGCAACACAACAGATGATAGCTATAGATGGCGGCTTGATGATCAGCGGTCAGCACATGGCTTATGCACAATCACGCCTTCCCCAACAACAAAATCAACTGAAAAATGGTTCAATTGATCATCCTGAAAATGATCCTGAAGTGATCGAAAGCTATGAAGTCTCAGTTGCTTTAAATGGTTCTTCTATTGATTTTAGTACAATCAGTAGTCGTTTGCAGCAATCGATTTCACTCGATGATTTTGAAATAGAAGATGCCAATACCCTGACCCAACTGAAACAGATTGAAGGTGAACTGTATCGACTTTATTTTCATCTGGATATCTATCAACCTGATTTTGTATTTAGTACCACAACCGCAACCACCACGGATACACAGCAATGGCTGGCTGCTGAACAAAAGCATTTATTAAAAAATGCCACACGAACTTACTAATCCTGTTTGTATGTGATTGATTCTAGAAAGGACTATCAATTATTTAAAAAGATTGTCCTTCAGATTTTAAAATCTGGAAATAAAAAATCGCTCTATGAGAGCGATTTTTTATAGATTAGCTATTTCAACTCATCCATCAAAGCTGGATAAATCAAGCCATCCACATCCACTGCCGTTTTATAAATGCCATTACTGAGATTGAATTGATTGACGTGATAGGTCGAACCATAAATCGAATCAAAACCAGTTCCCTTCTGGAACACTTTCTTATTCGCTGCGATATCCAGTAAATATGTCCCCTCAATAAATTGCTCATACTGTTGAGAATCAACGCCGACACGATTGGCCATGATCTTTACCGCATCGGCATGTGTGGCAGGGTCTTGGATATACTTCACCGTTTTATCCCACACTTGGATTAGCTTTTTCCAGTCCTCTTGATGCGCAGATAAATGACTTGGATTCACCGCAAGGGTATCGTAGATCAAACCCGGCTTGTCTTTGGAGCTATAAATAATCTTGGAACCTGCAACAGCTTTTAACGCTTGATTGGCCACAGGTTGCCAAACTGCAATCGCAGCAACATCCTGACTGCCAAACACTTGAGGAAGTTCATTGGTTACTGAATTGACCAGTTTAATATCTGAAAAAGGAATCTTGGCATCCTTTAAAGCCGTCGATAACAACAGGTGATCGACCAATCCTTTTTCTGTAGCAATGGATTTGCCTTTTAAATCCTGAATACTGTTGATACCATTCTTGGCAATAATGACATCATTACCCGCAGAATAGTCTGTCACCATAATGATCATGCCCTTGCTCCCGCCCGAGGCATTGACTAAATTATCGCCATTGGTAATAAACACCGCATCCAGTTGATTAGCCGCAAATGCAGAAATTGAAGCTGAATAATCGAACCATTTAAAATCAACATTTAAGCCTGCGTCTTTGAGCCAGCCCTTTTCAATCGCCACTTGCCAAGCAACCCAACCTGGCCAATCACTATAGCCAATCGTAATAGGCGTGGTTGTCGTTACATCTTTGGCCTCGGTCGCTTTCTCCGCCGTTGGTACTTTAGCCGAATTATCACACGCGCTAAGTACCAGCCCGAACAGCACTGAAACAGATAACGTTGCTATTGCTTGCTTCATAATCACCCCATATCTTTTTTGAAAATTTTGCCCAGAGCACGTCTCAATCACGTGTTCAGCGACAATACCAATGCCGACGCTTCCTATTCATTTTGCTGTAAGGGTGGCATCACGGCATCCATGAGTTCCAGATGCCCTTTTATCACCCCTTTTAAGGCAGTAAATTGCTGACTAATCTGTTTAAGGTCATTACTGCCCCCCTGTAACAGCATGACTTCCAATATTTTTTGTTGATCCAGTTGAATATGTAAGGAGCTGATCACCTGTTCTAAGAATTTTTGCTGTAAATCCAACAGTTGCATCCGCAACGGCATACAACTGGCGTCATAGAGCAAAGTCAGTGTTCCCACCATGACTGCATTTTGCTGTGCCTGTTCAGCAATTAAATGCTTGTTGATCATGTCGACAATTGCCTGAGAGCGACTCTCATAATGCTCTTCGACAATGGTTTGATCTAAGGCTTCAACCGTCTTTTCAGGGACGGTAATACTGATTCGAGTCAGTCTAGGACGCGCATTCATAACGATCAGACTACTGTTTAGGCAGCTGGGTTTGCTTTACATACAGACCTGCTCGGACGCTCAGTAAATTGGCAAAACAGTGTGCTGCAACTTTGAAATACTGAATTAGGATTGATTGCGTTTTCATAACCACCTCAGTCTTAGTAATACCAAATTTATAATTCGTAATATTTAATGCAGTATCTATGCCAGTTTTTTGGCCAAATAAAGTAGAAAAAACCGTGTGAATTGCTGAATAAATGCACATAAAAAAAGCCCAATGTTTCATCATAGGGCCTTTTCTGCATCATGAATTTAATCGTTATCCAGCAGGCGCAAGCGTGAATAATGCCTGTCCTGTTTTTACCGTTTGTGCTTTATCAATCAAGATACTGTCGACTTTCATTTTTGCAGGCGCAAGGATTGGAATTTCAATTTTCATTGCTTCAATTACCGCCAAGGTTTCACCTTCTTCGATAATATCCCCCACGGTACATTCAATTTTCCAGACCGAACCCGGCATATGTGACTCCACGATCATGCCACCGTTTGGAACTGTGATCTCTGAATCATCCAGTACCGCATCTAGACTTTCAGAAACATATTCCGCCAAACCCGCTTCATGCCAGCGACGGCGTTCCTCTTCAAAATTGCTTTGTTGAACCTGTTTAAAAGCCTGAATACTGCTTTCATTGTCTTTTAGAAAAGCATTGTAGTCTTTGAGATTCAGCACCCCTTCTTCGATCCGCAGTTGCAAACGTCCTGCTTTAAAGTCTTCCCGCATTTCCAACAGCTCAGATTCGGACACTTCATAGAAACGGATTTGGTCAAAGAATCTGAGCAACCACGGCTTGTGCGGTTCAAAATTCGGATTTTGACGATAACGGCTCCACACCTGTGTGGTACGTCCTACAAACTGATAGCCACCCGGCCCTTCCATGCCATAAACACACATATAAGCCCCACCAATTCCGACGGCGTTTTCAGGTGTCCATGTTCGAGCAGGATTATATTTGGTGGTGACTAGGCGATGTCTCGGGTCTAGCGGTGTCGCAACAGGTGCACCCAGATAGACATCACCTAAACCCATCACTAAATAAGCCGTGTCATAGACCACGTCTTTTACTGCTTGCTTCGATGCAAGACCATTAATACGGCGAATGAACTCGATATTATCTGGACACCACGGTGCATCTGGACGAACCAATTGCGTATATTTTTCGGTGGCAAGTTGGGTTTGTGAGTCTTCCCAAGCTAAGGGCAGATACACAGTTCTAGACGGTACCTGCATATGTTCAATATCAGGTAATTCACTTTCAGCCACTTGTAACAAGCGCAGTAAATCCAGTTGCTCCAAAGCCATTGAATCATAATGAATCTGCAATGAACGAATGCCCGGAGTCAGATCAATGATGCCCTGAATATTTTGTTGCTGCACCCATTGCATTAAGGCATGAATACGGAAACGTAAATTCAGATCTAAGACCAGTTCACCATATTCAACCAACAAATATTGGTTGCCTGCGGGGCGATAGCTCACTTTGGGTTTATCGGCACCCTGATCCAAAGTCGCCAACACGGCATTTTTTAAAGTGACAGGCTCTGCTTTGCACATCGGTTCAAAATTAATCTGTGATGCCGTTTCATTCTGTAAGGCCGATTGATAACGCTGTTCTAACTGTTGCGCCTGTGCATAACTGACAGGGATAAATCTGACTTTATCACCTGCTTTGAGTTGACCTAATTTCCATAACTCTGAGTTGATCACCACCGCAGGACAAACGAAGCCGCCTAAACTCGGACCATCAGGCCCTAAAATAATCGGCATATCCCCAGTGAAATCAATGGCACCAATCGCATAAGCATTATCATGGATATTCGATGGATGTAAGCCTGCTTCGCCGCCATCAATCCGTGCCCATTCAGGTTTCGGGCCAATCAAGCGAATACCGGTACGACTCGAGTTAAAGTGAATCTCCCAGTCTTGATCAAAAAACATGGCAACATCATTCGGCGTAAAGAAATCAGGTGCGCCATGCGGACCATACATGACCGCGATTTCCCATTCGGTTTTAAAACTTGGGATTTGCTCAGGTTTTAATGCAACTGTTTGCTCAACTTTCGCCTCAGTGATGGGCAACATATCACCGATCAGTAAGTTACGCCCTGCATGACCACCAAATTGCCCCAGAGTAAACGTGGCCAAACTGCCCAAATAAGCAGGCAGATTAAATCCATGTTTAATCCCAATATAACTACGGCAACCCGTACTGATACGACCGCATTTTAACACCTGACCTTTACGCACATTAATAGTTGACCACATCGCGACTGGCTGACCATCCAAACTGGCCTCCATCTCACCACCGGTGATGGCAATCTGACTATCACAATGAAATTTTAAGGTCGGTCCAAGTAAAGTACATTCTAGCCCCGAACTGTTGAACGTATTGCCCAACAATTGATTGGCAACATTCAAGCTCAATGCATCCATCGCACCTGAAGGCGGAACACCCACATCCCAATACCCTAAGCGACCTGTTACATCCTGCACTGCAGTTTGAATCCCTGCCTGTAACACCTCTATTTTCTGGGTTTTCCATTGAAACTGATTCAAGAAACGCGTGGTCTGTGAGCCTTGCCCAAATACCTCACCCGCAATAATTTCCTGTAGGTACTCGAGATTGGTTTCAATCCCTGCAATCTCCGTATTACTTAGGCTATTTTGCATAGCAACGATGGCCTGCTCTCGATCCGTTGCCGTCACAATAATTTTTGCAATCATCGGGTCATAGAATGAGGAAACATTTGAGCCAGTTTCGACCCAAGTTTCCACCCTTGACTGGGTGTCAAATTTAACGCTGGTCAATAAGCCCGCGCTGGGTTGAAAGTTCTTAATCGGATCTTCAGCATATAAACGCACTTGAATCGAATGACCTTTGGGCGGTGCAATCTGTTGCGGTGCTTGCCAATCCCCACTGGCCAAGCTCACCATCCATTCCACCAGATCAACGTCATACACCTGTTCCGTCACCCCATGTTCCACTTGCAAGCGTGTATTCACTTCCAGAAAGTAAAACTGTTGGGTGTCGGTATCCATCACAAATTCAACCGTACCCGCGGAACGATACTGCACCGACTGCATCAATTGAATGGCAACCTGTTGAATATACGTGCGTTGCGCATCATTCAAGTGCGGCGCAGGCGTTTCCTCAATCACTTTTTGATTACGGCGTTGTACCGAACAATCACGCTCACCCAGTGCAATGACATGGCCTTGACCATCTCCAAAAATCTGCACCTCAATATGACGGGCATTTTCGACAAACTTTTCCAGATACAGTCCTGCATCTTTAAAATTGGCTTGCGCCAGATAGGAAACGGTTTGATAGGCTTCTTTTAATTCCTGTTCATTCCAGACCAGACGCATGCCAATACCGCCACCGCCTGCGGTACTTTTCAGCATCACGGGATAGCCAATCTGATCGGCCTGAAACAGTGCATCATCCAAGTCATGGAGTAACTGACTGCCTGGTAGCAAGGGCACATGATTCTGAATCGCCAATGCTCGTGCGGTATGTTTTAGACCAAAATCACGCATTTGCTGTGAGCTTGGGCCAATAAAGGCAATCCCCTGTTGCTCGCACAGATCACAAAATTCGGCATTTTCTGATAAAAAACCATAACCCGGATGAATCGCTTCAGCCCCAGTGTGCTGTGCTGCAGCCAAAATTTTTTCAATATTTAAATAACTTTGCTGTGCAGGTGAATCACCGATAAAAATCGCTTCATCCGCTAAACTGACATGCAAGGAGTCCCGATCTGCTTCGGAATAGACCACAACCGATTGAATCCCAAGTTTTTTTAAGCTACGAATGACACGACAGGCAATCGCACCACGATTGGCAATGAGTACTTTTTTAAACATTATGCCACCTCACGCGTCACGTATAACAAGCTGGATTTTGGTCGGATTGTAGGCATTGCACGGATTATTCAATTGTGGACAGTTTGAAATCAGCACGATCAGATCCATTTCGGCCTTGATCTCGACATATTTACCCGCTGCCGAAACACCATCTTCAAACTTTAAATGGCCGTCTGCAGTCACGGGCACATTCATAAAAAAGTTAATATTGGGCCCAATATGACGGACATTGAGCTGATACTTTTTGGCGATCGGATGCTGTGCCAAGGCGTACATAAAATTATTACGGCAACTGTGCATCGGATATTTATCATGTGCATAACGGACCGTATTACTTTCACATGAACATGCCCCGCCTAAGGTGTCATGTCTGCCACAATTGTCATCGACAATGCGAGCAATTGGGCGGGCAAAATTACTAAATAAGGTCGTGCCTTTTTCCAAATAAAGCTGTTGATTTTGCGCCAAGGTATCGGTTGCGCTATAACGTTCTTCGGCGTTGTTGGCACTGATAAATAAGGTATCAACGGCTTGGTTGCCTTCCAGATCAATAATGCGGAAATACTGACCTTGTTTCACCTCACCCATCCATGCTTCACCTGCAAGGCAAATCTGGTCTAAAACAATCTGTTCAATTTTTGCTGATGCTGTCATTTTCTCACTCCCCACCTTAATTGGACAATGCGTAATAGCGTGTGTTATTGGCAAAACCACGCTGATTTTGCGCACATGAATCCCGACAAACATCCTGTTCAGTTAAGGCATTGGCTTTGAATAGGCGGAGTTGGATATCAGAAGGTTGGTATTGTGTGGATGAATCGAGTGGATGTGGTGCCGCAGAAAGAAAGACGAGACAATCCATTTCAAAGCGCAGTTCGATCTTTTGCTGTTGATTATCCACTGTGACATAGCTTAATCGCCCCTGATCATCGGGCTGGACTTTTGAAAATAAATTCACCGTCGCGCTCAAATCCGCTTGGCCTAGACCAAACTTGGTCAGTTCCACCAATAAACTATCCAAACCATTTCGATGCATATCATTACGCGCATCCTGAAAGTTTTTCTGGCCAAACTGTTGTGCAATGTGCTGTGCGGTACTTGGACCACAAAATACATCATTCCAGCCATGCTCATCTTGAATAATGGAGGCCATCACACGGCCCAGATCAGAATACAGAACATGCCCTGTCGAGAGAAAAGCCGTGTGTTGGGCTTTTAGACTATCCGGCATATTAAAGCGCTCGAACTTGTCATCTGCATTGACACAGAACAAAGATACATTGGCCTGACGCCCCAATGCTTCAAACTGTAAAACACCACCACGTTGAATGCGACCAGACCAGTGATGCCCACCCGGTAGTGTTTCTTGCCACAGTATTTTATTGTCGTGATAGAACGATTGATTCATAACAAACCTCTTGCGGATGCTTAACCTCGTTATGGCAATATGCCTGTCCTCCCGGGCTTTTATCCCTCCGTGTAGTTCTATCGAACCGTTATCTCTCGGACCAGTCATGCCTCCATACAGAGACATCGGAACCCTAGACAACTTTATCTAGGTTGTTATGAAGCAAAAGACATGCCAGATTAGTAATACGATTTTCAATATTCGTAATACCAAAAGGATCATTTTTAGCTTGTTCAGAGTGCACTTTTAAAAACAAAGCACCAATGTGAGGCTGTGAGATTAGAATGATTGATATTTTCAGGTTTTCTTTATCCATAAAAAAAGCGCCTTATGGCGCTTTTTTTAGCTATACAAATTAGTTTGCATAGACTGGGAATTTTGCACAAACAGCTTCTACTTTAGCTTTTACGTCAGCAATCACTTTCTCGTCACCTTTGCTGTCGATCACGTCAGCGATCCAACCTGCAAGTTCACGTACTTCAGCTTCACCGAAACCACGAGTTGTCACTGCTGGCGTACCAATACGGATACCAGAAGTTACGAACGGAGAACGTGGGTCATTTGGAACCGCATTTTTGTTTACAGTGATGTGTGCTGAGCCTAACCAAGCATCAACCTCTTTACCCGTTACGTCTTGTTTAATCAAAGACAATAAGAATAAATGGTTTTCTGTACCACCAGAAACAACATCATAACCACGTGAAATTAATACTTCAGCCATTGCTTGTGCATTTTTCACAACTTGTTGCTGGTAAGTTTTAAACTCATCAGACATGGCTTCTTTGAAACAGATTGCTTTAGCAGCAATCGCATGCATCAAAGGACCGCCTTGGTTGCCTGGGAATACAGCTGATTGAAGTTTCTTCTCGATTTCTTCATTTGCTTTAGCAAGGATTAGACCAGAACGTGGACCACGAAGTGTTTTATGCGTTGTTGTCGTTGTTACGTCTGCAATTTGCACTGGGTTCGGATAAACACCCGCAGCAACTAAACCAGCAACATGCGCCATATCAACAAAAAGGTATGCACCTACTTTGTCTGCGATGTCACGGAAACGCTGCCAATCAACGATTTGGCTATAAGCAGAGAAACCAGCAACAATCATACGTGGCTTGTGTTCCAACGCTAAACGCTCTACTTCTTCATAATCAATTTCGCCAGTTTCAGTATTTAAACCATACTGAACAGCATTATAGGTTTTACCAGAGAAACTTACTTTAGCACCGTGAGTCAAGTGACCACCGTGAGCCAAGCTCATACCAAGAACGGTATCACCTGGGTTAAGAAGCGCTAGGTAAACCGCAGAGTTTGCTTGTGAACCCGCATGTGGTTGAACGTTTGCATAGTCTGCACCGAACAACTCTTTTGCACGATCAATTGCAAGTTGTTCAATCACGTCCACATATTCACAACCGCCATAGTAGCGTTTGCCAGGATAGCCTTCTGCATATTTGTTGGTAAGTTTTGATCCTTGAGCTTCCATGACAGCTGGTGAGCAATAGTTTTCAGATGCGATTAACTCGATATGTGCTTCTTGGCGTACGCCTTCAGAAGCAATCGCTTGAGCTAATTCTGGATCAAATTCAGCAATAGAGATATTGGCAAACATTAGCGGAGGGTCCTATGAATTAGGGCTTTTAAGCCGTGCTAAAGATTGGTGCATATTGTAGCACGAAGTTTAGAGTTTCACAGATTGATATTTATTTAATTATTCGTGAATTTTATTCATTCTTACTCATGGTTTTAATAGATAAAAATCAACAAGCTATTTTTTATACATTTTTACATCTTAGAAGCTAAAATTGAAAAAAGCCCAATCTTCTCAAACAGAAAATTGGGCCGCTGCTCTCGTCTCTTAATTATTCGCCGGCATTGCTGCTTTCACATCATTCACAACATTGCCAATATTCAGGACATACGCCGTGCCATGATCCCATTCAGTATTGGTAATGTACTGGATTTTTGACCCTTTATTTTGTGCAGTTGATACCAACACATCCGTTGCAGCTTTAGGGACCGTTGTATCTTTCGCACCTTGATAAATCACCACTGGTTGATCCAATTTCACCTGAGCTGGCTGCGAATCAGTATCCAAGAACGTTTTTACCAATGGAACCGTCATAAAATTTGCTTGTGTCCGAGGATAATTCGCTAAACTGTTATTGTTTTTACTCGCATAATCTGTCATTTTATCAATAAATTTATTCTCAAGTGCATCATAACAATCTGATTCAGCTTGACTTGCTATGGTATCCGTTGGCGTCATAAAAACATTAGAATAACTAAAACTTGGATTAAGATTTCTTAATCCCGCCGTGATCAAGGCAGTAAAAGTATCTAGCTGTGCATACATCCCTATCTGTTGTGCAATTGGTGCATTTGCAACTGAGGCATTACCATTCACCAAAATTCCCCCTAGGTTAGAGGCAGGCGCAATAGCAACTGTCCCTTTATAATCCAGCTTAGCCCGACTTTGATATTGCGCTGCACCCAAAGCTGCTTGTCCGCCTTGAGAATGACCAACTGTCATCCATTGACGTGAAAGCAGTTTACCTTGTCCAGCTAAATAATATCGTGCAGCAACCACTGCATCGGTAATCGAATAGGCTTCACTTTTTACATTTAGGAATGGATGAAGTTCTCGCCCGCTTGGCTCTCCTAAACCTTCATAATCGGGTGCAACCACCACGTAACCTGCTGCCAGAAATTGGCTAATCATACTTTGAATGGCTGGATTAGTTGCATTGCGACTTGGCGCGCATTGATCTGCAACACCTGTGGTGCCATGTGCCCAAGCAACAATTTTCCAGCCGCCTGCAGGTGTTGGCCCACCAGGTACAAACAATAAACTGGTTGCCATGGTCTCTTTTCCATCCTGCCCCAACATCTTATAAGTCATGACTGAACTTTCAGCGGCCACGGCACTAAAGTCGGTCTTGGTATAGGCAACAGGAATACCCACCACAGGGTTTTTAATATTATTTTCTGGAATATCTGGCTTAGGTACAAACGAAATATTGTCATTATCGTCATTACAAGCTGTAAGCAACAAGCTTGAGCTAAGAAGTGCAACCGTTAATAATTTCATATTCATGTCATGTTTCCCTGATTATTATCATTTTCATTCTAAAGCTTAGTAATTATTTTACTAAGGCAATTAGTTACATAAGAATGCGCTTAATATCAAATTGTTCAAGTACTTTTTTATTTTGTTGCTTATTTATCCACTTTCTTAAAAATTTAAAGCCCCTCTCTCTCATTCAATACTGCTTGCCGTAAATTTCTTGTAAGATATCTCAGCACTCAATTCAAGCTAGGCGGCCTTTAAATGCAAGCAATCATCTTAGATACTGAAACACATACACTGAATGGTTTGCCAATTGAAATCGCCTATGCTCCAATTGAAATCGACAATGGAAAACTCAGTCTCGATAAAAAACAAATTTTTGACCAGCTTTATCAGGTTGGTCAACCAATTTCCTATGCAGCAATGGCTGTGCATCATATTTTAGAGTCTGATCTAATCGACCAACCTTTTTATAATGAGTTTCAGCTTCCTGCTGAAACAACTTATATCATTGGGCATAACGTTGACTACGATGTGGCCGCAATTGCGCGTTGTGGTGTCGACATCTCAAAATTAAAACCGATTTGCACCTTAGCTTTGGCTCGTCGTGTCTGGGAAGATGCTGAAGCGCATAATATTTCCGCCCTGATTTATTTGATTTCAAAAGGGAGCGATAAAGCACGAGAAATGTTGAAAGGCGCGCATCGTGCAGATGCTGACATTATCCTAACCGCCAACATCTTGATGCATATTATTCATCAACTCAACATTCAAAATATCGAACAACTTTATCTTGCTTCAGAAGAAGCGCGTATTCCTAAAAGTATTACTTTTGGCAAACATAAAGGTACAGCCATCCAAGACCTCCCTGCCGATTACATTCAATGGCTGATGCGGCAGGATGATCTTGACCCGTATTTACGCAAAGCTTTAGAGGCTAAACTCGTTAAATAAGGGATTATGTTCTCAGTTTTTAGATTATTTGCCGCTTACTTTAAACAAGGCGATGATATTTAATAATTTGTTAACATAATTGTCATTTTTTAACCTTATCTTAATCTCCGTCTAGATCTTGATTTGGGGGAGATTAAGAGATGTCACATTTTTTTAAAACTGAGCTTGGGCAAACTGCGTTACAAGAACGTAATATTGCATTAACAGCACGTCAACGTCGTCTATTGCTTTTAATTGATCATGAAGATTTTAAAGACCTTGATCAAGACTATAAAGAACGTATCGCACCCACTGAACTGGTTCAGCAACTCATTGATATGGGCCTGTTAGCTGAACAAGCTCCCCCTCAGGTTAAACAAGCAGACCTAGAACCGATACTAAAAAATAATGATCACAAAACTGTATCAACACCTGTTGTAGTACAACAAACCATTACGCCTGTACCAACACCCGTTGTCACTGAGCCAGTAATAGAACCTGAAATCATCGAGCTAGAAAAATTACCTTTTGTGGAAATCCAGCAAGTCATGATTCAAACACTCACGACCTATTGCGGTCTAATGGCCCGTCCACTCATCCAGAAAATTCAGTCAATTAGTTCGTTGCAACAACTTAAAGCTTGCCAAATGCAATGGACTACCTCTTTGCAAGAATCACGGATTCCGCCTGCTCAACTGAATCAAACGTTGAAATTAATTAATTATTCAGTGCAGCATTTATAGTTAGATGTGCAGAATCTTGATAAATCTAGAATAAAATTGATGTTTTAATAATCAAGAAGCACCTTTATTAGAAGGTATATATTTACCTGCCTGTGTTTTTTGCCTATGATGTGGCACGCATGCGCTCATAGCTCAACTGGATAGAGTACAGGTCTCCGAAGCCTGTGGCGTGGGTTCGAGTCCCGCTGAGCGCACCATTGCTTCTTCTTTTCTGCACTATTTCTCTTATTTTTATAATCGTTCTGTTTTTAACACGCCATAAACCTATTTTTCTACTTGGTTTATTTTTTCATATCGCTCAAAATACGCGTTCTATTTAACAACGTGAGACGTTTATGACTGATGCTTTGGTGTTGAGCGATTTGTCCAAAACCTATCGTAATGGTTTTCAGGCGTTAAAAGGAATTGATCTGACCGTTCCTGAAGGCGAATTCTATGCATTATTAGGGCCTAATGGTGCAGGCAAATCAACCACAATCAGTATCATTAGCTCTTTAACCAAAAAAACATCTGGTTCAGTTGAAATTTTTGGGCATAACTTAGATACCCATCCTTCACATGCAAAACAATGTCTTGGTGTTGTTCCACAAGAATTTAACTTTGGTCAATTCGAAAAAACCTTCGATATTTTAGTGACTCAAGCAGGCTATTACGGCATTCCTAAAAAACTGGCCGAACAACGCGCTGAACACTATTTAGAAAAACTCGGTTTGTGGGAAAAACGCAATATTCAATCACGTATGCTCTCAGGTGGTATGAAACGCCGCTTGATGATTGCACGTGCCATGATGCATGAACCTAAATTGTTGATCCTTGATGAGCCAACCGCAGGTGTCGATATCGAGCTACGTCGTTCAATGTGGGACTTCCTCACTGAAATGAATGAAAATGGCACGTCGATCATTCTGACAACACATTATTTAGAAGAAGCAGAAATGCTGTGTCGTCGCATCGCGATTATTGACCGTGGTGTAATTAAAGAAGATACCACCATGAAAGGTTTCCTCAATCAGCTAAATGAAGAATCATTTATCTGTGATTTAGCTGAGCCAATTGAAGCCTTTGACCTCAATATTATTGGTTTTAAATTTAATCTGATTGATCCTGTTACTTTAGAAGTCACGATGGATAAAGCACATAACATGAATGACTTATTCTTGTTATTACAGTCACAAAATATCCAAGTCAGCAGTATGCGTAATAAATCCAATCGCTTGGAAGAACTGTTTGTAAAAATGGTCGAAAAGAATCTTGCAGGAGCGGATCAATGAATTTCAGTCAATTACAAACCGCTCTCTGGACTTTAGTGGTTAAAGAAATTCGTCGCTTTATGCGGATTTGGCCACAAACCCTGCTCCCACCCGCCATCACCATGAGTTTGTACTTTGTGATTTTTGGCAATCTGGTTGGTTCACGTATCGGTGAGATGGGTGGCTTTAGCTACATGCAGTTTATTGTGCCCGGCTTGATTATGATGGCCGTGATTACCAACAGCTATGCCAACGTTTCATCAAGCTTCTTTAGTGCAAAATTTCAGAAAAGTATTGAAGAATTGATCATGAGCCCGGTACCTTTACATCTAATCCTATGGGGTTATGTCATTGGTGGTGTCAGCCGTGGCGTGTTGGTCGGCTTGATCGTCACGATAATGAGCCTGTTCTTTACCCATTTGGAAATTTATAATTTATTTGTGACCATATATACTGTCATTATTACTTCATTATTATTTTCACTTGGTGGTTTTATTAATGCCGTCTATGCCAAGTCCTTCGATGATATTTCAATTATCCCGACTTTCGTATTGACGCCACTCACCTATTTAGGTGGTGTGTTTTATGCCATTAGTGCACTCAGTCCATTTTGGCAAAACGTCTCTTTAGTTAATCCAATTGTATACATGGTTAATGCCTTCCGTTACGGTATTTTAGGACAGAGCGATGTCAACGTTGCCTTCTCTTTAGCTGTCGTGACGCTTTGTTGTGTTGTCCTCTATGCAATTGCCTATCATTTATTAGCTCGTGGTTCAGGAATGCGTGAATGAGTGTTGAACATTCTTTATTGGGTAAAGATACCCAATACCCTACTCAATATCAGCCAGATGTTTTATTTCCAATTGCGCGTGCCGAGTCTCGCCAACACTATGCGCATATTGAAGGTATTACTCAAGGCAAAGACTGGTGGCATGTTTTTGAAATTTCATGGCTAAATAGCCTTGGTTTGCCTCAAGTCGCCATTGGTCGCTTGACCTTACCTGCCAGTTCGCCCAACTTAATTGAATCAAAGTCACTTAAACTTTATTTCAATAGCATGAACTTCACTCAATTTGAGTCTAAAGAGGCTTTTATTGAAACCGTTGAACGTGATTTATCTCATGCTGCTGGCGCGAAAGTTGAGTTACAGCTTTTTCAAGTCGACGATTTAGAGATTTCCAAACCACAAGGAATCTGTATCGATGATCTGACTCCTGAACGTTTATCAGAACATCCTGACTCAAGCTTGCTGCAGTTAGATATAACTGCAGAAGATGAGGTTGAAATTGAGCTGTACTCACATTTATTAAGAAGTAATTGTCCTGTGACTGGTCAGCCAGACTGGGGCACTGTTTTTATTCGTTTGCAAGGTAAAAAGCCTTGTTATCGCAGCATTTTAGCTTATATTATCTCGTACCGTCAGCATAATGGTTTTCATGAACAATGTGTTGAGCAAATATTTGCAGATATCTGGCAACTGTTAAAACCAGAAAAGCTGATGGTCTATGCAACTTATACTCGCCGCGGGGGCTTGGATATTAACCCATGCCGAGTATCAGATTTGTCATGGATGCCCGAGCCAATTCGCTTGGCACGACAATAAAACGAATAAATTTGATATAGAGGACGTTCTTCAATGACCAGTTATTTCGGGATTCTTCCGTCAGCAAGTTTGAGCCAGGACATTCAACTTGCGCAAGCCAACCGTGACAGTAAAGAGCCTCAATACCCTTTACGTGACAAAATTTCTCTACAGCTAACTGATGAGTTAATTGACACTATGTTGGTTCACTTGGTTCAACAATTTCCACCAAGTGACAAACGAGATACAACCGAAGGTCTTGCAATTAAAATTCGTAGCATTGTTGAAACCTTAATGAAACAGCTACTGGGTAAAGCTTCTAATGAACAGGTGCTTGAATCTTTAGCCTTCATGGAAAAGAGCCTGTTTATTGATAATGATGGCAAACAACGTATTGGTACTGTGCTACCAGATAGCCTCGTAAACGATATGAAGAAGAGCTTTGCAGAAGTCGCTGCTGGAAACGGCAAAGAACAACGTGATGCTTTAACGCAACAGTTCAAATCCTTTGCTGATGCCTTAATTCACCACTTCATGACTGAATTCAATAAAACTCTTGGTCTGGGTATGGTGAAACGTGGTGTTGCGAGCGTAGCAACCAGTGGCGTAGAAACGGCTGTCCACATTGTCATTAAGAAATTGATCCCTAGCTTGAGCCAGGTTGAACTTGAAGTCTTTACCAAGCACTTCGACCAACTTTTGGTACAAAAATAAGCCAACCACGATCAGAAAGCGACGATTGCAAAATCGTCGCTTTTTTTATGCCAAAATAATCACCTCTAAATGTCACAATTTCTAAATTTACATTGTCTAAATCGGTGTTTATGTTAGCATTCGCGAAGCGTTGATTTACTTGATTTAGAATCGCATGTCTCCAAGCTCACAATACAAATTTTTGCGTCAAGCACCACGTGATGGCTTGAGTACCGCTAATCAACCCTCTCGTTGGCAACAACTTCACCTCGACCCTTGGCTGTGTCTATTTTTAGTTCTGAATGCCACACTCGGCTTAACTGTTCTCTATAGTGCATCGGCACAAGATGTTGGTCTTGTAAGTAAACAGGCCATCAGTTTTGCGATTGGATTCGGGGTCATGTTCGGTTTGGCTCAGATTCCTCCCAAAGTGTATCAGGCATTTTCACCTTACTTTTATGTATTCGGTGTATTGTGCCTGATTGCAGTGATGGTCTTTGGTGAAGTACGTATGGGTGCCCAGCGTTGGATTGATATTCCAGGCTTTGGTAGCGTACAACCCAGCGAGTTTATGAAAATTGGCATGCCAATGATGGTGGCTTGGTTTTTGTCACGCAAAGCACTACCTCCCAGCTTCCCACAAGTCATAATGTCTTTAATGTTGATTGTTGTTCCTTTTCTTTTAATTGCTGAACAACCCGACTTAGGCACTTCATTACTGGTACTTGCAAGTGGTATTTTTGTACTGTTCCTCAGTGGCCTCTCATGGAAGCTAATCGCGGGTGCTGTGGGTGTAGCAGGTGTTATTATTCCAATTGCATGGGAATTCTTGCTGCATGACTATCAACGTCAACGAGTCTTAACTTTATTCAATCCAGAAGCCGATGCACTCGGAACAGGTTGGAACATTATTCAATCTAAAACGGCGATTGGCTCGGGTGGTTTCTCAGGCAAAGGTTTTTTGGAGGGAACGCAATCCCACCTGCACTTTTTACCTGAAGGTCATACCGACTTTATTATTGCAGCCTATTCAGAAGAGTTCGGCTTGATTGGTGTTAGCCTGCTTATTCTTCTCTATTGTGCAATTATTTTTAGAACCTTCCAAATAGGCCTTCAAAGCTTCCATAACTATGGCCGTTTGGTTGCAGGTGCATTTGGTTTGTCCTTTTTTGTTTATGTATTTGTAAACGCAGGCATGGTCAGTGGTATTTTACCCGTAGTAGGTGTGCCTTTGCCGTTCATGAGTTATGGCGGAACTGCAATTATTACTCTTATGTCAACTTTTGGACTGGTTATGTCTATTCATACACATCGATAATGAGGAATTTTATAAACTTATGTTTCTTCCTACTTTGAATAAAACTTTTAAATTTTTGACTTTAAGCGCTGGTTTATTCTTGAGCAGCAATTGGGTACAAGCAAATGAATTCTACACCCATCCCAATTATCCTGCATTCAAACAAAAAGCGATGGCAACGTATGGTTTAAGCAGCGAGCAAATTGATGCAGCCATGAGCGGCGCGCGCAACTTGCCCAATATTTTAAACATCATGACACGCCCTGGTGAAAGTAAACCATGGTACGAATATCGTTCAATGTTTTTAGCTGAAGGAACCATCCAGCGCGGCGTTCGTTTTAAAAATCAGTATGATGATGTGCTGAATCGTGCAGAACAGCAATATGGCGTGCCTAAGTCAGTCATTCTCGGGATTCTGGGAGTGGAGACAGGTTATGGCGCCAATAAAGGCTCTTTCATCACTCGAGATGCTTTGGCAACACTGGCCTTTGGTTATCCACGACGTGCTGATTATTTTAGTGATGAACTCGCAGCCTTGATTTCTTGGACCTATAAAGAAGGTTACCCAACCAACAGTATCGTGGGCTCTTATGCAGGTGCAATTGGTTACCCTCAGTTTATGCCAAGTAATATCCAAAAATTAGGTGTGGACTATGATGGTAATGGCCATATTGATTTAAGAAATTCTGCTGCAGATGCCATCGGATCAATTGCCAACTATTTAGCTCAACATGGTTGGCAACGTGATCGCCCAATTGGCTTCCCCGCACGATATACAGGTAACAATCCTGATAGCATCATTGCCAAGGATTTAACCCAACCAACACCTTATGGTGAGTTGAAAAGATTAGGGATCGCACCCGTCAACCCTTTGGTCAAAATTGATGATCTCGACTTGGTCAATGTCATTCAACTACAAGATCAATTTGGTCCCATCTACTATATTACTTATCCAAATTTTCAAGTCATTACGACCTATAACAGAAGCCGTATGTATGCAACTGCTGTATGGTTATTAGGCACAGAAGTAGCTAGCCGATAGGCTAGCTTTTTTTAACATAATGAAAAGTCAATAATTTTTTTATTAAAAAAGTACATAGATTCGGCATATTTTATAAATTGTTACAATATTGATTATTTTTTAACCAGAAACTGTAAGTTTTTGCCCTTTTTGTAACTATTTATCGTGAAGGACTAGACACACTTCGTAAGCGATGAATATTATCGCCGCAAGATAAAGTAATTGCAAAAGTGAATAATTAGACATGTGCACTATATTTCAAGGCGTTTTATTGAAATAGAAAAGCATGTTCTCTAGGAGTTTATACAATGCAGTTTTCGCTAAAATATATTCTAGCGCTGACGGCAGGCTTAAGTTTAAGCCCGTTACATGCTGAAATGGTACAGTCTTCATCATTATCAAATGATGTGGAAGGTTCTAATTTGGCTGCCCGCGTTCTAAGCAAAGATTCTCAAAATTTTAACTCTCGTTTCTCTAACGTTAATAGTCTTTCAATCACTGAGAGTTCAGGTGACAAAGTACGTCGCCAAACGATTGCTGCTAAGATCGATATCCCTGAAGAAGAGCCTTCAGTGATTGAAAAACTGAATACTGTTGCTTCGAACACCGTTCGTAAATTCAGCCAAAGTGGCGTTGCGTCATGGTATGGCCGTCAATTCCATGGTCGCAAAACAGCAAGCGGTGAAACATTCGATATGAATGCAATGACTGCTGCGCACCGTAGCCTTCCTTTGAACTGTTACATCCGTGTGACTAACAAAGACAATGGTAAAAGTGTTGTTGTTAAAGTTAACGATCGTGGTCCATTCCATGGTAACCGTGTATTAGACTTATCTTATGGTGCTGCCAAGCAACTCGGTATGTCGAGCGCAGGTACAGGTAATGTAAGTATCGAACGCGTTGATGGTCCTAACTCTTAATCGTTAAGACCTCAGCTAAAAAGCCGCTTATTGCGGCTTTTTTTATTTTATACATGCTCATCTTTAATGCTTTGCGCCCTATCCTCTTCTTCGGTATATTGAACACATAAAAATGAATACAGCAAGGAGCGCGCAGTGAAATCGATCGACGAATGGTTTGACGAATATAGTGACAGTCACCAAAACCAAACCAACAAAAAAATCCATTGGGTCTGTGTTCCCGCAATTCTATTTTCAATCATTGGTATTCTGGCGCACTTTAGTACCTTGCTGACCGCATTACTCTTAGTATTAACGCTGGTCTTTTATGCCCGTTTAGATATTGTTTTAGCTGTGGCGATGGCAGCGTTATTAGCAGTAATGGCGTGGTTAATTGTGATTTTACCTGTCGGCGTTGGCTTCTATATTGGCGTGTTTGTGATTGCATGGATCGGGCAGTTTTATGGGCACAAAGTTGAAGGTAAGAAGCCTTCATTCTTTAAAGACTTGCAATTCCTTCTAATTGGCCCTGTATGGTGCATGGACGCTTATTTAGCTAAAGTCCTACCTAAATGGAAACTTCGTCAAAAATCAGCGATTACAGGATAATTTAGCGCACATCTTGCAACTGACTGACTAGGGAAGAAAGTTATTGATACATTCTTCCTTGATATTTCAGCCAGCCATCCACATGTTTGCCACGTGGATCGTGATGGGTCCAGTGAACAACCCCGCCTTTCTGGCTGTATTCATATTCCCCAAAGAACTCAACTGTATCACCTTTTTTAAGACCTTCGATTCTTGGCGCCAAATCAATATTATGCGCAATTAAAACCGTTAAACCATTCTCCAGCTTGAGAATCATTTTTTGATGTCTTGAACCTTCGTTATCATCTGGCAAAATTGCTTTCACGATACCTTGTGCCTGTACTTGCACATTGCTCCGTTGTTGCTGGTAAGCCTGCATGATCTTCTGTTGATCATCAATAGAAACTTGATTACTTGAAGTCTGCGCAGGTGAATTACGACCTGAATTTTGTTTTTGCTTAAAATCAAAACCCAAATAAGCAGCAACTAACACAATGATGGCAATAATGATCAAATTATTTTTTTGAGAGTTCATATCTACTTTTCTCAAGCATAAGACAGCAAAATGCCAATCGATTTGATTGGCATTTTAATCATACAACGTCTAAACCAGTTAGAACAGACGATTCATACCATTCAACGCTGCAACGCGATAGGCTTCCGCCATGGTTGGATAGTTGAAGGTTGTTTCGACAAAGTATTTCAACGTATTGTTTGGGCTATGCATCACCACTTGTCCAATGTGAATAATCTCTGCCGCATTGTTACCAAAACAGTGAATACCCAAGACTTCTAAAGTGTCACGATTGAACAGAATCTTTAATTCGCCTACTGTATCACCTGTAATCTGCGCACGCGCCAAGTGACGGAAAGATGCCTGCCCTACTTCGTAAGGTACTTTTTCTTCAGTCAATTCCTGCTCAGTCTTACCAATCGATGAAATCTCTGGAATAGTATAAATGCCTGTTGGTACATCACGGATTGGCTTAACATTCTTTTCGCCTACCATGTTTGCACCCGCGCAACGACCTTGGTCATACGCAGCCGATGCTAAAGATGGCCAGCCAATGACATCACCCGCCGCATAAATATTTTCAGCTTCAGTTTGATATTGATCATTCACCATGAGCTGGCCACGACCATTTGGAACCAGGCCAACATTTTCCAAACCTAAACCATCAGTATTACCCGAACGACCGTTACACCATAAAATTGCATCAGCTTTGATTTTCTTACCGCTGAGCAAATGCAAGACCACATGGTCATCAAAGGTTTCTAAACGATCGATTTGTTCATTGTGACGAATCAATACGCCTTGTTCACGTAAGTGATATGACAATGCATCGGCAATTTCATCATCCAGATAGCTTAAAAGTTTTTGCTGAGTGTTAATCAAATCAACTTTATGATCGAGTCCAATAAAGATAGATGCGTATTCACAACCAATCACACCTGCACCGTAAATGATGATTTTCTGGATTGAATAATCAAGATCAAGAATCTTGTCTGAATCAAATACACGTGGATGATTAAAATCAAGGCCTTTAGGCTGGTATGGACGACTACCTGTTGCAATCACAATTTGCTTGCAAATAATGGTGTCTTTAATGCCATCCTGACCAAAAATCAAAACTGTGTTTTTGTCTTGGATATACGCACGACCGTGGAAAACTTCAATTTTATTGCGGTCATAAAAACGTGTATGTGTGTCGACTTGCTGCTGAATCACTTTATGCGCATTACGCAACACCTGTTTCATCGTGAATTGTTTCCACTCACCGACTTTTTGAAACATTGGATCACGTTGATAACGAATAATACTTGAAACTGTTTGACGTAATGCTTTACTTGGAATTGTTCCTACGTGTGCGCAGTTACCACCGAGTTGATCACGAACATCAACGATTGCAACACGTTTACCTGCTTTTGCAAGCTTCATTGCCGCGCCTTCGCCAGCTGGGCCAGAACCGAGAATTACTGCATCATATTTAACAATATTCCCACCAACGACCTCTTTCTTACGTGGCATTCAAAGCTCCTTTGTTTCTAACCGTTTTTGCTTTATATATGATAACCAATATGCAGGCAGATGATGTATTTCACAACTATATATTTTTATATATTTACATTTTCAAAATGAATACCACTTTTCATGCTTTATTACGGCAAATTTGACTATAATAACGGGATATCTCAAGTCAAAGGCTGTAGAAATTATATGTCTGAACACCGTAAACCTGAACAGGGTATAAAACTTCGTGGCGCGGAAAAAGTCGCAAGAATTCCTGTAAAAGTTATCCCTACGGTTGAAGTACCTCGCAAACCTGACTGGATTCGAGTCAAGATGACCGCTCCAGAAGAAGTTCAGCGTATCAAAACAACCTTGCGCTCGCAAAAACTGCATACGGTATGTGAAGAAGCTGCTTGTCCTAACCTACCTGAATGTTTCGGTGGTGGTACAGCAACCTTTATGATCATGGGTGACATCTGTACACGTCGTTGTCCTTTCTGTGACGTTGCACATGGTCGTCCAAATGCTTTAGATCCAGATGAACCTCGTCATATGGCAGAGACCATTTCCAATCTCGGCCTTAAATATGCGGTGATTACCTCGGTTGACCGTGATGATCTTTTGGATGGCGGTGCTCAACACTTCGTTGATTGTATCAAAGAAGCACGTGAATTGAGCCCTAAAACCTTATTGGAAATTCTGGTTCCTGACTTCCGTGGTCGTATGGATATTGCTTTACGCATCATGACCGAATGCCCACCAGACGTATTCAACCACAACATTGAAACTGTGCCGCGTTTGTATAAAGCGATGCGTCCAGGTTCTGATTATCAGCACTCTTTAACACTGTTAAAAATGTTTAAAGAATACTGCCCTGATGTCCCAACCAAATGTGGCTTGATGGTCGGTATCGGTGAAACTGAAGAAGAAGTGATTGCCCTGCTTGATGATCTTAGAGCACATGATCTTGACTACATCACCATTGGTCAATATCTACAACCCTCTAAGCAACATGCACCCATCGATCGCTTTGTTACACCAGAAGAATTCGAGCGTTATGCAGAACATGGTCGCAAACTCGGTTTTAGAAATATCTGGTCTGCGCCAATGGTTCGCTCAAGCTACTTTGCTGATCGCCAATACCATGGTGAACCTGTACCAGCAGTACGTCGAAAAGTTGATCCTGCCAAGAAAATTGCAGTTCAAACCATTGAAGCTTAACGTTTAGTTGGCAATAAAAAACACCACGATTGTGGTGTTTTTTTATTATTAAAACAAAAGCTTAAGCAATATGTTTTTGTACCACAATCGAACCAACAGAATAACCCGCACCGAATGAAGAAATCACTGCATACTCACCATCATTGACCTGCTCACCGGTACGATGCATTGCAATGATGACGCCCGCAGATGAGGTATTAGCAAACTCATCCAAGATGATCGGTGCACGATCAAGATCAGCGTCTTTACCTACCACTAATTTTAAAATCAGTTCATTCATGTTGGCATTGGCTTGGTGTAACCAGAAACGCTTGATTTGTTCAGGGGTTAATTCAAGTTTCTCTAATTGTGCCGTAATGATTTTCGCAACCAGCGGACAAACTTCTTTAAAGACTTTACGGCCATCTTGGCGGAACAGTTTGTCATCCACCACCGCATCTTCACTGCGGTTTAAGAAACCGAAGTTATTACGAATATTATTTGAGAACTGGGTAAACAAATGAATATCTAAAATTTCAAAGCCAGATTTGCTTTCCGTTTCCTCAATGATCGATGCAGTTGCAACATCACCAAAGATAAAGTGTGCATCACGGGTACGATAATCCAAATGGCCTGAAGTAATCTCAACATTCAGCAGCAACACACGACGAGCACCACATTTCACTGCATCATAGGCTTGTTTCAAACCAAATGTTGCCGCAGAACAAGCCACATTCATATCATAGGCATAGCCTTGAATACCCAAGGCTGACTGGATTTCAATCGCCACTGCCGGATAGGCACGCTGCATATTTGAACATGCCAAGATGACTACATCAATGTCTTCTGCAGTGACACCAGCATTTTCCATCGCTTGTTTCGCTGCGATCACACCCCACTCCGCTTGGAGTGAAAGCTCATCATTACTGCGCTCTTGTAAACGCGGGCGCAAACGATTCGGATCTAAAATACCAGATTTTTCGACCACGTAACGGCGTTTAATCCCAGAGGCTTTTTCAATAAACTCAGGGCTTGAGCCGCGTAAAGCCTCAATCTCGCCTGCTTCGATTTGAGCTGCGTGGTCTTGGTTATACTGTTCTACATAAGCATTTAAACTTTCAACCAACTCTTCATTGGAAATAGATTCGGTTGGGTGGAATAAACCTGTACCAGTTATACGGATGCCCATGTAAAACTCCTGTAAAGAATGCTTCTAACTTTCATATTTCTCAGTTTAACCGATTGCTAATCGATCCCATAGTTTTTGTAATCTAGTTGGTGAAATAGGCAGCTTTGTTTTCATCGGCTGAGAAAACAAGGAAATTCTGAGTTCTTCCAACATCAAATACAATTCTTTGATTCTAAGATCATTTTTAAATTTAAACACTTTGTCCATCCATGGATCGACATCATCAATTGCAGCAAGGTCTCGTTGTAGATTATTGGGCAAACGATCTAAACGCAATAGCAGTGCTTTTAAATAGCGCGGGTATTCCTGCCAAATCTCAGGTGGACGGCTATACACAAAGTTTGCCAAAGACATTAAATCAAGCTGATCTTCAATATCATCTACACTTCGGCCAAAGATCGTCTGATCCAAGACCAATAATTCACGGCGAATCTGCTGCCATTGGGTAAATATTTCAGTTAAATCACTTAATGTCTGTTGACCATTTGCTAAAAACTGCTTTTTGGTTTCAGTCAGTAGTTGCTGAAACTCATCTGAATTTTTAGGTAGCTCCTGAATCGAAACCTGTAAGGTTGCATAGACCAGCATTTGTTCCAGTTTGGCACGATCTCCCAACGGTGAATAAGCCAATGCCAACGGCTTGGAAATCTGCTTTTTCAATTGACGGATTAAATCTCCCAATTGCATATGCACCAGACGAATCACCCCTTCACGATGTTGCTTGATCGCTTCATCTTGATCATTGAAGGTTTGAATCACCACGCCCGATTCATCTTTGGCATCAAGCTCAGCAAATCGCTTACTTGGAACCAACGCCTGATATTGCTTAACGATCACGCCCGTCACTTTTTGTGAGGCTTCAAATACAAAATTCTCAGGGAAGGTCTGGAACTCACCGGCTTGCTGTTTCACTGGACGATGAGTTTCAACACGACAACGTGCTTTTAATTCGTCTAAGTCACGGCCTTGAGCAATGAGTTTACCTTTTTCATCTAACACCTTGATAAAAGGCACCAGATATTGATCAATCCGCTCAAAAGAAAAATCTTTTTCCGTGATCTGCTCGCCACGTAACGCAAAGGCTAAATAATTAAATAGATGCTCACGTAAATGTACCGCATCAATGCCTTGCATCAACTTTTTTGCCGTATCTGGAATCGGAACCAGATTACGACGTTTATCTTTAGGAAGTGCCTTCAGTAAAGCTTCAATTAAATCTTGTCGCCAACCTGGAATTCCCCAAGACCATTGCTTTTCATCCACTTGCGGTAAAGCCTGTACAGGAATTTTAACCGTTGCCCCATCTTCATCATGACTTGGATCAAAACGATAGCTTGCAGCCAAACGTAACTGACCATTATGCAGATAATCTGGAAATTGTTGCGTGGTCGGACGATCATTCATCCACAAAGCATCGTCTTCTACAAAAAGATAACGTGGATTTTCTGTTTCTACTGTTGCGCGCCAATCTTCAAAGCTACGACGACTGGCAATTTCCTCTGGCACTTTCTCGGCATAGAACTGGTAAATGGTTTCCTCATCGACCACCAAATCGCGACGACGCAACTTATCTTCTACCCGTTCAACTTCTTCGAGCTTCAACAGGTTGTGCTTTAAAAACGGCGGTGTAACACCTAAATTACCTGTAGTCAGAGCATCTCGTAGGAAGATTTCATGTGCCGCAGGCTGATCTACTTTCTCAAAATTCACCATGCGTTTCGGTTCAATGATTAAACCAAACAATGAAATCTGCGCATAGGCATTGACGATGCCTGCTTTTTTCGACCAATGTGGCTCAAAGTAATGATATTTCAATAGATCGCGTGCTGCCAATAAAATCCATTCTGGATCAATTTTGGCCAAGGTACGTAAATACACCTGAGAGGTTTCCACCATCTCAAAGGCCATGACCCAAGCAGTATTGGTCTTATGTAAGGTACTGGCAGGAAAAACTTTGGCCTTCTGCTGGCGTACCGCCATAAAAGTATTACGTTCATCGGTTTTGTTGGCGATAAATGAAAGCAAGCCAGTTAACAGCGCACGATGTAAGTTTTCATAGTTGGCTGATTTTTCATTAAAACTGAGTTTTAAGCCTTCAGCCAGCTCTACTAACTGCTGATGGGTTTGTTTCCATTCACGTAAGCGTAACCAACTCAAGAAATGTTGCCGTGCAAACTGACGGCGCTTGTTTTCGGTTTGTGTATCTGGACTGGTTTGAATGGTATTCCAAAGTTTTAAATAGAATAGAAAATCAGAGTCAGCTTCTTTAAATAAAGCATGCTTTTGATCTGCCTGCATTTGTTTATCGGCAGGACGTTCACGCGGATCTTGAATGGCCAAGGCACTGACAATAATCAGCGTTTCTTTCAATACGCCAAAGTGCGCACCGCCAATCAGCATTCGTGCCAGTCGTGGGTCAATCGGCATACGCGCCATCATTTGACCGACTTTGGTTAAGCTATCTGGGCTTCCCCCTTTGGTAAAGGGGGATTGAGGGGGATTATCTCTAGATGAATCTCCCTTGCGGAACATCGTTTGTTCCTCACCTCTTTGGGAAAGAGGGGCTTTTTTATCTGTTAATGCCCCCAATTCAATCAAGAGTTTGCGACCATCATTCACCAGACGAAAATCAGGTGGTTCAATGAAATCAAAATCTTCCAGACTGCCCAGACCTAAACTTTGCATCTGCATAATCACGGAAGCCAAGTTAGTTCTTTTAATCTCAGGTTCGGTAAACTCAGGACGACTTAAAAAGTCTTCTTCGCTGTACAAACGAATACAGACACCCGCAGCAATACGACCACAACGGCCTTTACGCTGATTGGCTGCTGCCTGCGAAATCGCTTCAATCGGTAAGCGCTGTACCCGTGAACGGTAGTTATAGCGGGAAATACGGGCAAAACCACTATCAATCACATAACGAATATTCGGCACCGTCAACGCCGTTTCCGCCACGTTGGTGGCAATAATAATGCGCCGTCCTTTACCACTTGGACTAAAAATCTTTTGCTGTTCAGCCAGCGCCAAACGTGCATATAAAGGCAGTACCTCAGTATGTCGAGGACCATGCTTTTGCAAGGTTTCCTGTAATTCCCGAATTTCTTGCTCGGTACTGGCAAAAATCAGAATATCGGCATGTTCAGGATGACCACGACTTTCTGCATCGGCAAAACATTCTTCGACTGCTTGTACCACAGCACGTGGTAGATTTTCTTCAAAGTCATCGAACTCATCATCATCACTACCGACAATACTCAGCTCGGAGATGGGACGATAACGTACTTCAACAGGGAAGCTTCGCCCTTCCACTTCAAAGATTGGGGCATTATGAAAGTATTGACTAAAACGGTTTACATCTAAAGTCGCCGAAGTCACGATGACTTTTAAATCAGGACGCTTTGGCAATAACTGCTTGAGATAGCCCATGATAAAGTCAATATTGAGTGAACGTTCGTGCGCCTCATCAATAATGATCGTGTCGTATTTCGACAGGAAACGATCATTGGTGAGCTCTGCTAACAGAATACCATCCGTCATCAAACGGACGATGGAGTCTTGCGAACCTTGCTCATTAAAACGAATCTTAAAGCCAATTGATTCGCCAAGCTTCTCGCCCACTTCTTCCGCAATGCGTTGCGAGACACTGCGTGCAGCCAGACGACGAGGTTGCGTATGACCGATCATGCCTGTAAGACCACGACCCGCCAGCATCGCAATTTGCGGTAGTTGCGTGGTTTTACCAGAGCCAGTTTCCCCTGCCACAATAATGACTTGATGCTTTTGAATCGCAGCAATCAGGCGATCTGTATATTGAGTAACAGGCAAGTCTTGATTGAGCTTGATTTGCGGTATACGGGCTAAACGCTGTTTAACTTTATGATTGGACTGTTCAAATAGTTTTTCGATGTCTGCTTTTTCTGTTTTCTTATCCTTGCGCAGTCGATTTAAACGGTGACGGTCACGTGCCATAACCCATTGATCTACATTTAAATGACTCTGCACTGAACAGCTTTCCTGAAAATAAAAAGAATCGCCTATTTTACGCCTTAAAACCTTGCTATGCAAAGAAAGCTTTTCTAGACCTTAGCGACCGCAGAGGCTTAGCACTAAAAATTCAGATCTTGAATCAAGTTAAATAATTATTCATCCGAAGCTGAAACAATAAAAACAGACCTTAATTTTGATTCACTTACTTCGTTTGGATCAAAATCAACGACAAGATTAAGAAAAGTAGAGACCTGTAACCAGTGTTGATAACCTTTTCCTTTTAATACTTTTGGAATGAAAATAGCGCCTTCTCTTATTTCTTGCTGACTTTGTTTTGCATCCAATACAATCATCGAACATGAGAATAAATCAACTGCCTGACAATTTGGAATAAATATTGCCCCCTCTTTTGGGAGATAAGTTTTTGCTTGTGTAAGACTTACTAGACCACTATATGATTCCATTCCTTCACTCCTGCCAATTAATTCCTGTATTTTTATAGTAACAAATCAATAATCTCATCAAACTAATTTCTCTTCTCCTTATCGTATTCGTATTTTTTCTTTTGCAAATCTATCCTAACGCTCAAGGATCACGACCAGATAGTACTCAAAAACAAAACAGATAGCCGTAGAAAATTTAATCGTATATCTTGGTTTTTTATATATTTTTAGATTTTTTCAATTTTACCCTTGAATTTTAACAGCGTAGACTTCATGTTGTTATGCACATTAGTTTTGGATAGTTTGTCATGTTTGCTTCATCTGTATGCAGTCAAATAAGGCAGATATCCTTGGGTGAAAGTCGTTTTTGATTGAGTTATTCAATTTTCCGATTTTAGTCATGTAAAAATACTATTTCCCCAATAACTAAAAATTATTTATTCTTGATCTCGTAAACAAGTAAGGCGTTAGCCTCTCAATAAAACCTCAATCATGGAGACAATGATGAGCTTAATTAATACTGAAGTTAAACCATTTAAAGCAACTGCGTACCACAACGGTCAATTTGTTGAAGTATCTGAAGCTGATCTTAAAGGCAAATGGTCTGTTGTATTCTTCTACCCAGCTGACTTCACTTTCGTATGTCCAACTGAGTTAGGCGACCTTGCTGACAACTATGCTGAATTCCAAAAATTAGGCGTTGAAATCTATGGCGTATCTACTGATACTCACTTCACGCACAAAGCTTGGCACGACACTTCAGAAGTTATTGGTAAAATCCAATATCCATTGATCGGCGATCCAACTTGGACTCTTTCTAAAAACTTCGAGGTATTAATCGAAGCTGCTGGTCTTGCTGACCGTGGTACTTTCGTAATCGATCCAGAAGGCAAAATCCAAATCGTTGAAATCAACGCGGGTGGTATCGGTCGTGATGCATCTGAACTTCTTCGTAAAGTTAAAGCTGCTCAATACGTTCACGCTCACCCAGGTGAAGTATGTCCAGCTAAATGGAAAGAAGGCGAAGCTACACTTGCTCCATCTATCGACTTAGTTGGTAAAATCTAATTATCTAGATTAGACCTAGTCGTCTGAAACCACCCTTTTTAGGGTGGTTTCTTTTTGCCTGTTTTTTTCAAAATCGTAGATTAGTAATCCTATAATTTTATAGCTAATTTTTTACAATTCTTATACTTATAAGTTTATAGCAAGCTGCACATATGAATTGTCAGACCGTCCCAGTTGGAGTACTGTCAAATGAGGAAACACCAGAGTTATTCATTATGTACTAAAAGATCAAATCAATATGGGGACGAATATATGGAAAAACCGGTTGTTGTAACCTCTTGGAAATACGATGTTTCTTCACGCTATTTAAAAATTTTCTATAGCAATGGCTCAGGCGAGCTTTATCATCCTGTTCCAGAGTTTATCTACAATAATTTGCTTCGTACCAACGATAAAACAGCCTTTGTGCACAAATATCTTGAATTTGATCTACATTTTAAACGGCTCTGTATCTCAGCTTAAAATATAAAAAATCAGCCCAATTGGGCTGATTTGCATTGGATCTGGTTGAGCTTTAAGTGGCACTATGTTGTTCAGCATATTTCTCTAACATTTTCTGTCTGGCCTCAGGATAAACATTAATTCTGTCTAAATCACCTTTGTAGTGCTGCACCACTCGATCATCCATAATTTTTGACCACCACGATGGAATAAACGCAGGTAAAATCATTGCGCCATACCCTGCTGGTAATTGAGGTGCATCTTCAAAATGACGCAAGGTCTGGAAGCTTCGAGTTGGATTGGCATGATGATCCGAATGGCGTTGTAATTGATACAAGAACAAATTGGTCACCACATTATTATTGTTCCAACTATGCTCAGGTAAAGTACGCTCATATTGACCATTGGCCTTTTTCTCGCGCTTTAAACCATAATGTTCAATGTAATTCACTGATTCGAATAAAGTAATTGCATAAGCGGCTTGCGTGACTTGGAACGGTACCGAACACATGCCAAACTTGCTAAACATAGCCGCATGATACACGGCAGACATCGCCCAGCCATGTATCAACTCATTTTCCTTACAGAAGAAAGGCAACTTCTTACGTGCTAAACGACTCTTTTCAATTTCAATCGCGGATTTAAAGCTGCCAATGACAGTACGTGGTAAGAATTTCCAGAAAGTTTCGCCAAATTGTGACGATGCAGGATCTTCTGGTGTCGCAACACGACGATGGTGTCCATATGGATGTTCGATGCGGAAGTGGTTATACCCCGATGGTACTAAGGCCAAGTGGGAAAGATAATGTTCAAGCCGCCCAGTTTTATGGCTAAGTTCATGCGCGGTATTAATCGCAATCCCATTGACCATGCCCACCAAAGTTCCAAGTAAAACTTGATCCGCGACGGGTGTATTTTTACGACTGGCTAAATAAGCGCCATAAATATTGGTCGCATATTGTAATGGTATGAAAAGCTTCACAATACGTGAATAATAAGGATCTGCTTCCAAGTCTGCGATTGCATCTAATGGCGGATTTTCCGTGTCTTCACCAATTAGTTTATCCAGTGCAGGAATAACGCCATGAATAAATAATGGACCAAAAGAAGCGAAGAATTTTTTGGTTTTCTTCGGGCCAAATTGATAAGCCGCCAGACCGCTCATTGCAATTGTAGGGACAGCCAACCCCAATAACCATAAATGACGTTTTTTATCTTTAAAGTTTGTTGTTGCCTGCTCTACATCAATTTGAGTATGCATATTCATTAAAATTTCCTCAATCAAACACAAAATGTTTTGCCTGAATTGAGTGTGTGCTTTTATCGCCCCTCTATATTATCATTTTAAGACTTGCTATTATCATTTTAAGACTTTAATGAACAATTCTTGTGCAAAAGCAGCAAATTCCCGTAATTCCATCGCGTTATTATTTGCGGCTGATTGAAATACTGATCAGTACACATCAATACGATAATGATTTGCTCATCCGTTTAAAAGATGAACTTGCGAAAACAGAACTGCTGTCAGTTCAACAAATTGAACAATTCATTGCGATTGGTTTAAGCCTACCCAATACCCAAGACCTCGCCTTTGAACTAGGGAAAAACCTAAAACTGAGTTCACACAGTTTGGTTGGTTATGCCCTGATGACCAGTCCTCATCTAGAGCATGCACTTAGACTGATTGCACAGTACTTTAGACTGATTATGCCGAGCTTTAAGTTGAGCATTCATTTTCCAGCAGAATCAAACAAGGTTGAACTGTTATTTGAACCGATTTTACACATGAACAAGCAGTGTCTGGCCTTTCATATTGAAGCGATTGCGGTAGCCTTTTACTACAGCTTATTAGAGTTGGCGGGTCAGCAATTACAACGCTATCAAGTCTATTTAAGTATCCCAGAACCAGTTTATCAGGAACGTTATCTACATTTAGTCAAAGCCAATTTCCACTTTAACTACAACTGGATCTCAGGCATACGGGTTGTCATTGATGCACAACAATTGGCACTGCCCTTACCATTGGCAGATGCGCATAGTTTAAAAGTGGTTGAACAACGTTGTCAGGAACAAATTCAGAAAATCTATCACCAAGGTGAAATTGTGGAATGGGTCAGCATGATGCTCAAGCAAGCCAATCAAGTCCCTACCTTAACTGAATGCGCCAAGGTCTTGAACATTTCTACCAAAACCTTACAGCGTTATTTGCAGCAGCAAGGTGTTGAGTTTCAGGTATTAAAACAACAGATCAGCACTGAACGTGCCATTGATTTGTTAGAGAATTCTAGCTTTACCATTACAGCGATTGCTTATGAACTGGGTTATTCCAACCCTGCCAATTTTACCCGTGCCTTTAATAAAGTGATGGGTTGTAGTCCACAAGCTTATCGCTTAAACCACCAAGATAAAATCAATTCACTTCAAGATCACCATACATAAGCCCGCGCCAATCGGCAAAGTTGTACTCATGTAATGTTCATCATGCTTGATCAATTCCAAAAAGGTTTTTACTTCGGCAGCATGAGAAATTACGTTATCAATAATCAAGGTACTGCCAGCGTTTTGTAATAAACGCTTTAAATCGGCCCAGTAACTCACGTAATGAATACGCTCTGCATCCAGTAAAATAAAATCAAACGGTTCACTGGCTTGGGCCAGAAAATCCGCTGCGTCTCCCACCCAGAAATCAATTTGCTGTTCTAACTCAAATTCTTCTGCATATTTTTTCGCTTGAGCACTACGTAAAGGATCAATTTCTACAGTTTGAACGTTGCCATCTACCGCTTGGGCAGCCTCAGCCAACCATAAGGTTGAATAACCAGTAGAAGTACCGATTTCCAGAATACGTTTTGATTGCTGGCAACGAACCAACATTGCCAATAATTTTGCCGACTCAGCTTCAATATTCCGATAGCGACTCAGACGATCAGACTGTTGAGCATCATGTTGCTTGAACTGATCATATAAATCAGAAATACGTTGTAAGAATACACTACTGGTCATCTCTGCCCCTCCCAATACCAAGTCAGCAAATTACGCTTAAGTCGCTTGAATCAATTTAAAACGGGGCTGGATTTGTCCATCAGCCAGTTGAACCGTTTCACGAAACATCGCTAATGGACGTACCCACATGGAGTAATCCCCATATAGGCATTGGTAAACAACCAGCTCTTCTTCGGTTTCACTATGACGAGCCACATTGAAGACCTGATAAAGTTGTCCTTTATAGTGTTGATAGATGCCGCGCTGTAATGCCATATTGCTTACCCTTTTATGCCACGCAATGATTGCAGTTGTATAACAAGTTTGATTGTACTGTTTTTTTTATCGAAAGGTACATTTCAAAAATTCAACTGACATACCAAAATTCAAAAAACCGATTAAAATC